>NZ_JBYVJW010000015.1:0-109295 GCF_058147165.1 Polaribacter sp. 2305UL8-11
GCTTTGTGTTTTCGCTTAGCGGGTGCAAATATACACCCTCTTTTGAATCTCACAACTGTTTTTTTAAAGTATTTTTTGTTTTTTATATCACCCAAAATTAATACCCTTATAATAAAGGTTTTACATCACAAAAAAAATTAATCTTTTTTTACCCTAACCAAAAAAATACCTTAAATAGAACATTATTAAATTATAGAAATATTAAATATTAAACCTGTTGGAGAGCCAATTTTAAAGTTTTTAAAGCATCTGATTAGTTGATTTAGCTCTATTGATGGTTAAAAAAAACAGTTAGATGGCTTGTGTTAGGGATTGAAACGACATCCTTTTTATGCTTAATTTAATAGAGATTAATAGTTTTTATATTCAATTTCTTTTTTTAAAAGAACAAATGCTAAACTAAATTCAGCATAAAAAGATATAGTGAAAAGCCCGACCACGCATTTTCGCGTGGGAACACCATAAAAAAAACTATTTTATATTTTTCTTTCTTGGTTTTTTCTTTTTTCTCATTTTGGCAAACATCTTTTTGTAAACTTCTACATTTACTTCTGCTTTTTTATCTGCAATGATTTTGGCAAAATCGAAAGTAAGTTTTGATTTCTGAGGTTTTAATTTATCGTCTAGAAAAGCTCGTTGTAAAACATCTTCTATTAGAAAGTCTTCATTTTCTGATTCTGGATGGTACTCTGTCTTTAAAGAGAGTTTAAAAATGTTAGCAGTTGCATTGTACCAAAAAGCTTTCCACCCACTTCTTAATGATTTAATGTTTTGGAAAGCGGTTTTGCCTGTTTGACGATGAATTAACTTAATAAGGATTCTGCCTTCTGTAGTAGTCATTTTTTTAATTTGATCTGTAAACTCCCCTTCTATATACTTTTGTACTAATTTTGTGTATTTTCTTCGTTTATTTTTAGATTTAATTTTATCTAATCTTACTTTTAAGGTATCTAATCTTTTTGAGGCTAATTGAGCAAAAGGATATGCCTTGAATACTTTTCTACGAAACCACAAATAGTAACGAATATCATTTCTAGATTTGAATTTATGTTTTGGCAACAACGCAAACTCATTGAGTTTTACTGTTAAAGTATCTCCAGGTTTTACAAAAATATAATCGTCTATGTTAATAGGTAGAGAATCTTTTTCTTTTACTTGGGCTAAAGAAATGATTGAATTTAATAATATATATATGTATAGTAGTGTTTTCAAATTTTAATTTGTTCTCGATACAATTTTTTCATTTTTTTAAAATTACTTGAACTAACATTTTAACTTTATAAGTAATTAACAAAAAGGTTGCCAAGATATATTAGTTAGCAATTTTGTTTATAAAATCTTGTTCTGAAATAATTTCTATTCCTAAATCTTGTGCTTTTGTAAGTTTTGATGGCCCCATATTATCTCCTGCAACTATAAAGTTTGTTTTTTTAGAAATGGATGAACTTACTTTACCTCCATTATCTTCGATTGCTTTTTTGAGTTCATTTCTACTCATTTGATGAAAAACACCTGAAACTACAAATATTTGTCCCTGTAATTTATTGGTTTGGTTTTCTAAACTTTCTGCAGAAACTTCTAATTGTACTCCAACTTGTTTGAGTCTATTTATTAATTGGATGTTTCCTAAATCTGATGAAAAATCGATAATACTTTGTGCAATTCTATCTCCAATTTCATCAACATTTATGAGTTCTTCAAAAGTTGCTGTCATTAAATTGTCTATCGATTTAAAATGTTTTGCTAATTTTTTAGCGACAGTTTCTCCAACAAAACGAATTCCGAGTGCAAATAATACTTTTTCAAACGGAATTTCTTTTGATTTTTTGATTCCATTAATCATATTTTGAGCAGATTTTTCTGCCATCCTTTCTAACGGAATTATTTGCTCTACTTTTAAATCGTATAAATCTGCGTAATTCTGAATGAGCCCTTCTTTACGTAATAAATCTACAGTTTCTCCACCCAAACCATCTATATCCATAGCTTTTCTACTGATAAAATGCTGGATTCTTCCTGTAATTTGAGGAGCACAACCAAATTGGTTCGGACAATAATGTTTTGCATCTCCATCAGTCCTTACTAATTCTGTATTGCATTCTGGACAATTGGTTGCATAAATTGTGGGTTGTGAATTTATTGGGCGTTTTGTAAAATCTACCCCAATTATTTTAGGAATAATCTCCCCTCCTTTTTCTACAAAAACAGTATCTCCTTCTCTAATATCTAATTTTTCTATTTGATCTGCATTGTGCAAAGAAGCTCGTTTTACTGTTGTTCCTGCTAATTGTACAGGTTCTAAATTTGCCACAGGCGTAATTGCACCTGTTCTTCCTACTTGATAGGTAATTTCATTTAAAACTGTTGAAACTTGTTCTGCTTTAAACTTATAGGCAATTGCCCATCTTGGCGCTTTTGATGTGAACCCTAATTCTTCTTGTTGCTGCAGATTGTTTACTTTAATAACTACACCATCAGTTTCGTAAGGTAAATCGTGTCTTTTAGAATCCCAATGATTTACAAACTCAAAAACCTCATCAATAGATTTTGCTAATTTGATTGTTTTTGGAACCTTAAACCCTACTTTTCTAGCTTCTTCAAGGCTTTCAAAATGTGTTTTGTATTTGCGTTCTTCTGTAACTACTTGATACAACAAACAATCTAAAGGACGTTTTGCAACCTCTGTACTGTCTTGTAATTTTAAGCTTCCGCTTGCAGTATTTCTTGGGTTTCTATAAGCTTCTTCATTATTTTCTAACCTTTCTTTATTCATTTTTGCGAAACCATCTAGAGGTAAAATAATTTCTCCACGCATTTCAAAATTAGAAACAAAATCTTTTTTAATTGATAATGGAATGGAACGAATTGTTTTTATATTAGATGTAACCTCATCACCCTGAAAACCATCACCTCTGGTTACCGCTTTTATAAACTGACCATTTTCGTAGGTTAAGTTGATGGAAGCTCCATCAAATTTAAGCTCGCAAGTATATTCGGTTTCTGTAGTTCCTAAAACCTTTTGAATTCTTTTTTCCCAATCTAACAGGTCTTCTTTAGAATACGAATTGTCTAAAGAGTACATTCTGTTTTTGTGTGTAATTGTATTAAAGTTTTTGGTAATTGTACCTCCTACTCTTTGTGTTGGCGAATTTGTATCAAAAAATTCAGGATTTTCTTGTTCTAATTTTTCTAATTCTTTGAGTTTGATATCAAAATCAAAGTCAGAAATTGAGGCATTATCTAACACATAGTAATTGTAATTGTGTTGATTTAGCTCATCTCTGAGGGATTGTATTTTTTGTTGGATTGTCATAAAAAAAGAATAATTACTAGCTTTTAGTTCCCCTTAACACACTCACTCCTTTTGGAAATGGGTTTCCAGAAGAACGTCTAAAAGAAACTACTTGACCAACGTGCCAAATTGCATCTGCAATTGGACCGTTAATTACATTCCAAAAAGGGAATTCTGTTTTACCGAAAATCATTTTATATTGAGAAATATCTTTACTTTCTCTTAAAATCTTACTGGCTTGTTGTAAGTTTTCTAAGGTTTTTCTTCGTTTTTCTGCAAATGTCATTTTGGGTTGCTTTTCTCCATTTGGCACTTTTAAAGTTGCATTTAAAACTACTTGAGACAATCCTAAAATATGATCTATAGTTTCTGCTGTAGTTCTTGCATCTGCATTTGGTTTAAATGCTAAATCTTTTTCTGTTAAACCTTCTGTTGCCCAATAATATCGAAATCCTAAACCATCTATCATTCTACTTGCTGTTGTTCCTGGTGTAAACTCTTTTGCTGCCTCTGGAATTTGATAATAAGGTAATTTTTCTTGTGAAAGCATTGTAAACGAAAAGGTAAAAAAGACTAAAAATGTAATTATTTTCATTACTCTAAATTTTGTCTAAAAATACTAAAATAATAGAAGTAAGATAGATTATAAAAATCATTTCTACTTTATTAATTCTTTTTGGCTAAATTTATACTTTATCAAATATTTATTTTTGAAAAGATTAGCAAAACTTTTTCTATACACCTATTTGTTTACTTGGCTTTTTGCAGCTGGTTTTTATGTAATTCTTACAATTAAGAATACATCAAATTTATTAAAAATTATTACTTCTTTTTTTAGTTTTTCTACTTCAAAATCTGGGCTAATTCTTATTCATTCTCTGTTTGTAGTTTTCTTTATTTTTTTATTAATTATCAACTATTTTATAAGCGTTTACAAAAAGAATGGTTTTAAAGCTTTCTTAAAACAGTTTATTACAAGACTTATTATTCCTGTTTTACTGATTGTTTATGGTTTAAAATTTTTGATTTACAAGAACAACCAAGAAGATTTTAAATATAATTGGAATACTACAGTTGAGAATACTACTAAAATTGCTAAAAAACAATTTTTAAAAGATGATAAGATTAGAGGAATGAACGTTTATAGCATTGGAAGAAGAAGGAATACTAAAAAAACGATAGACGAACTCATAAAATCGAATGTAGAATGGGTTTCTGTGCTCCCATATTTTTATCAAGAGAATGAAAATTCTAAAAAAATAAACACTCCAGATTCTTTGGGAATTTGGTCTAGGAGAGATTCGCTTTTTATAAACGACATTCATAAACTACATAAAAAAGGCTTGTTTGTAATGTTAAAACCGCATTTATGGATGAATTCTGGATGGCGTTCTAATATTAATTTTGATGATAAAAAGAATTGGAATTCCTGGTTTGCTCATTACAGAAAAAATATAATTCATTTTGCTCTATTGGCTCAAAAAACGAATGTTGATTTGTTTTGTATTGGCACAGAATTAAGAAGCTCTTTAAAAGAAGCTCCTAAACAATGGCTTGCTTTGATTAAAGAAATAAAAAGTATTTACAATGGCAAGTTAACTTATGCTGCAAACTGGGATGATTCTTTTGAGTTTACTGAATTTTGGAATTCTTTAGATTACATAGGTATTCAAGCTTATTATCCTTTAACAGAAAATAAAAACCCGAGTTTGATGGATATTAAAGAAGGTTGGGATGTGCATTTGCGTAAATTAAAATCGATTTCGGAAACCTTGAATAAAAAAATAATTTTTACAGAAATTGGATATAGAAATGACGCTTCTGCTACCATAAAACCTTGGGCTTGGGGTTCTTTTTTTGAGCGTTTTTATGTTAAAAAATCTGACAAAACTCAAGTACTTGCTTACCAAGCTTTGTATGAAAAACTTTGGGACAAACCTTGGTTTGCTGGAACTTTTCCTTGGGAATGGAACAGTTCTGATTTTCCTATTTATAAAAAACCTGCTCAAAACATGATTGCTATTTGGTATGCGAAATAATTGATAAATTTTAATTAAAGTTGGCAGATAAGTTTAGCCACGATTGAAATGGCATCCTTTTTATGTTAAACTAGATTCAGTGTTTTATTTTTATAGTAAAATGTTTTTTCTGTAAAGAGATGCTGAAATAAATTCGGCATTCATAAAAAGATATAATGGAAAGCGTGAAATAGCTTCTAAAAACAAAACCCGAAACAAAAAATGAATCGGGTTTCTACATTCAATATTCAATTGAATGAATTTGCACTAAGAGTATTTTAATAATACGTAAATCTTCTCACTTTTGCAATATGCTTTGCCAAACGCATTACTTGATGCGAATACCCATACTCATTATCATACCAAACATAAATAACAATAGTTTCTCCATCTACAATTGTTGCTTTGCTATCAAAAATTGATGGTGCTGTTGTACCAATAATGTCTGAAGAAACCAACTCATTGTCTAAAGAATATTTAATTTGCTCTACCAAATCACCTTCTAAAGCATATTTTTTTATGATAGAATTGATGCGTTCTTTAGAAACAATGGTACCTAATTGTAGGTTTAAAATTGCCAAAGACCCATTAGGTACAGGAACTCTAATTGCGTTAGAAGTTAATTTGCCTTTTAAAGCTGGTATTGCTTTAGAAACTGCTGCTCCTGCACCAGTTTCTGTAATAACCATATTTAATGCTGCAGCTCTACCTCTTCTGTATTTGCTATGCATATTGTCTACTAAATTTTGGTCATTTGTGTAGGCATGAATGGTTTCTAAATGTCCTTTTTTAATTCCGAAATTATCTTCTAAAACCTTTAAAATTGGAGTAATTGCATTGGTTGTACAAGAGGCTGCAGAGAAAATATCTACAGTATCTGGATTGTGTTTTTTATGATTTACTCCATGTACAATGTTAGGAATTCCTTTTCCTGGTGCAGTTAATAAAACTTTACTTGCTCCTTTTGCTTTTAAATGTCTGCTCAAAGCAACATCGTCTCTAAATGCACCTGTGTTATCTATAATTAAAGCTTGTTTAATGCCGTATTTTGTATAATCTATGTCTTCTGGATTGTTAGCAGAAATCATACGCACTGTTGTTCCGTTAATAATTAAAGAATCGTTTTCTTCGTCTATTTGAACGGTTCCTAAAAAATCTCCATGAACAGAGTCTACACTTAACAATGAAGCTCTTTTTTCTAAAACGGTTTTATTTATTTCGCCACGAGTTACAACTGCTCTTAACCTAAGTTGAGAGCCTTTACCCATTTTAGTCATTAATTCTCTTGCCAACAAACGACCAATTCTACCAAAACCATATAAAACCACATCTTTTGGTTCTATATTTTTTGATGCTGTTGCTCCTTTTAACTTGTTTTTTACAAAAGCTACTTTGTCATCGCACTTTTTGGCACTTAAATGACACTCGTAAGCCAATTTACCAATATCTAATTTTGATGATGGCAAATCTAATTGTTGAATGGCTTTGGCAATTTCTAAAGCATCTTGAATAGAAATTGGTTTGCTAACAAATTCTTTTGCGTAGTTAATTAGATTTAAAACCTCACTAGCTCTTTTGTCTACTAAAGGATTTCTAAATAGTACTAGTTCTATAGATTTATCATACCATAAATCATTTACAATATTAATAAATTCTACAGTAGCTCTTCTATTTTGAGCTTGTGATAAAACTTCTTCTTCGTAATTTAAGATTGTTGACATAGTTGTGTAACTCTTTTAAAATTTTTGCAAAAGTATTTCTTTTTTTGAATATACGAAATCGATTTCGTAAAATTTTCGTAAATAAAAAAGAGGCTGTCTGAAAAGTAATTAAGTATGTCAAACTGAGCTTGTCGAAGTTTTATAATTCATTGATTATCAATTATATTTCGACAAGCTCAATATGACAAGTAGTTAATTTCTTGACTTTTCAGACAGCCTCTTTAATACTAAAAATTAGTGTATTTATCTATAAGTATATCGCTCTTTTTCTCCTTTAGGGTTTATCATTTCTAAAGAAATTCTGAAATTATTTGCCCCTAACCTATCTAAAAGAATTGCTGTTTCTCTAGCATCTTTTACTTTTTTATCATTCACTTTTGTAATGATGTAATTTTTAAGGTTTTCTTCTTGATTATCTTTTCCTGTTCTAATAATTTTTACACCAGTACTTAAATCTAATTTTTTCAATTCTTTTTTAGTTAAGTCTTTTAACTCCCATTGAAAAACTGAGGTAATAAATCTTTCTATAGATTTAGATAGTTTTACTTTTTTTATAAAAGTTTCTCCATCTCTATCAATAGTTACATCTACATATTCTCCAGGTCTTTTAGCAGTTAGCTGTCCTTTTAAGTCAGAAAATTTTGAAATTTTTACATTATTAATTTTCTTTATAACATCACCAGCTTGTAAACCAGATTTTTTAGCATTTTCGGTTTCTTCTGAAACACCAGCTACTTTTACACCTTCTTCTTTAAAATTAACATCTACATTAATACCTAAAATGGCTTGTTGTACTTTTCCAAATTCTAAAATATCATCAATAATTTTTTTAGCAATGTTAGAAGGCACTGCAAAAGAATATCCAATAAAAGAACCTGTTCTAGAAGAAATTGCAGTATTTATACCTATTAATTCTCCTCTAGTATTTACCAATGCTCCACCACTATTTCCAGGATTTACAGCAGCATCTGTTTGTATAAAAGATTCTATATTTCTATTCCCCTCTAAATCTCTACCTTTTGCAGATACAATACCTGCAGTTACAGTAGATGTTAAGTTGTAAGGATTACCAACAGCCAAAACCCATTCTCCCACTTTTACAGAATCTGAATTTGCAAAAGGCGTGTAAGGTAAATCCATATCTGCATCAATTTTTAGCAATGCTATATCATTACTTGGGTCTGTACCAATTAATTCTGCAGGATATTTTTTTTGATTGTTTAACGTAATTTCAATATTGGTTGCATTATCAATAACGTGGTTATTAGTAACAATATAACCATCTGCAGAAATAATTACTCCACTTCCAGTACCTACTTGTTCATATTTTCTTGTTCCATTTCCATTGCCATAAAAAAGCTCTGCCCAAGGATTTGTTTGGGTTCTAACAGCTGTATTTTTTACATGCACTACAGAGTGTACCGTTTTTTCTGCAGCCACAGTAAAATCTGTAGCAGTTTCTACAGAATTTATGTGCTTATAAGATGGCACATAATTAGCTTGAACAGTTTTTATAGGCTCTAACGTAGTTTCTTTAACAATTGCTTGTTCATTAAATAGCATTTTATAACCACCTAAAGTAAGTGCTCCTCCTAAAACTGCCATTCCTAAAAATCCTAAAAATTTCTTCATAATCTTAATTTTTAATACTTCAAATATACAATTTTAACATTTTCAAAAAATCTGTTTAACTTGTTTTTAACTGACTTTAACCGCTTTTTAACAGTGTTTTTTTAGTCATTAAATACTTACCTTTGCTCCAATGAATTTAGCTTTTTATAAATATCAAGGAACTGGAAACGATTTTGTGATGATAGATAACAGAACAAAAATCTTTCCAAAAGAAAATACTGACAAAATTTCACAATTATGTGACAGGCATTTTGGAATTGGTGCAGATGGCATAATCTTAATTGAAAATGATGAGCATTTTGATTTTAAGATGATATATTTTAATGCAGATGGTAGCCAAACCTTTTGTGGAAATGGAGGAAGATGTGCTGTTGCCTTTGCTAAATATTTAAAAATTATTGAGACAAACACTAATTTTATAGCTGTTGATGGACCTCATTTTGCAGAAATTGAAAATGGAATTGTTTCTTTAAAAATGATTGATGTTGATGATATTAAAATTAAAAATAACGCTGTTTTTGCTTATACAGGAACACAACATCATGTAGAATTGGTTGATGATTTAGACAACTATCCTGTTTTTGAAAACGGAAAAAAAATTAGAAACTCTTATAAAAATCCTGGAAGTAATGTAAATTTTGTACAGCAAATTAACGACACTACTTTTAGAGTAAGAACTTACGAAAAAGGAGTAGAAAACGAAACTTTAGCTTGTGGAACTGGAGTAACAGCTGTAGCCATTGCAATGCATAAAACAAATAAAACAAGTAGTAATTTAATTGCATTACCTGTAGAAGGTGGTAATTTAGAAGTCTCTTTTACTGAGGAAAGTGGTATTTACACAAATGTTTTTTTAAAAGGACCTGCTCAATTTGTTTTTAAAGGTAGCATAACTATTTAATGGAGAATTTACAAGGAGAACATATTAATTTACGTGCTTTAGAACCCGAAGATTTAGACTTTCTATATCAAATAGAAAACGATGAATCCTTTTGGGAAGTAAGCCATACACAAACTCCTTTTTCTAAATATATTCTTAAACAATACTTAGAAAATGCACATTTAGACATTTTTGAAGCCAAACAATTACGCTTGTTAATCGAAGAAAAATCAACAAAAAAACAAATAGGAATGATTGATTTATTTGATTTTAATCCACAACATCAAAGAGCAGGGATTGGGATTTTAATTCATCCTAATTTTCAACAAAAAGGATTTGCATTTGAAGCATTGTCTTTATTAATTCAATATTGTTTTTCTCATTTAAACTTACATCAGTTGTATGCAAATATTACTTCAGATAATGAAAAAAGCATTTCACTTTTCTCTAAACATTACTTCAAAAAAGTAGGCATAAAAAAAGATTGGATTCTATCTGAAGGAAAATTTAAAGATGAAATTTTATTTCAACTGATAAAAGCCTAATTTTGTAATTCATTAAAAATAATTTCATTGAGTAAAAAAATAATATACATACTACTCTTTTTTGTAGTATTAGGAGGTGTTTTAGGATATAATTATTATCAAAAAATATTTGGAAAAGCAATTACAGAAGAAACAATTTTGTTTGTAAACGCTACAGATAATTTAGTAGATATTAAAACCAAATTAGAAGATTTTTCTAAAAACCCCAATACTTTTCTTTGGGTTGCTGCAAAAAAAGACTTCTCAAAACCAAAAGTTGGTAGATACGTATTAAAAGAAGGTATGTCTAATAACGACTTGGTAAATATGTTAAGAAGTGGGAGACAAACTCCCTTAAAAATATCTTTTAACAATCAAGACACATTAGAAAAACTTGCAGGTAGAATTGCACAACAAATAGCAGCAGATTCTATTGCTCTGCTAACTGCTTTTACTGATAAAGAATTTTTATCAAAAAATAATTTTACTAAAAAATCTGTCTTACAAATTTTTATGCCTAATACTTATGAAGTTTATTGGACAGTGACTCCTGAGAAATTCAGAACAAAAATGTTGGTGGCTTATAAAAGATTTTGGAATGAAGATAGATTAAAAAAAGCTGAAGCTTTAAATTTAACAAAAGATGAAGTCATTACTCTAGCCTCAATCGTACAAAAAGAAACTGCTAAAAATATAGAAAGACCAATAGTTGCTGGTTTGTATTTAAACAGACTTGAAAAAGGAATGCCTTTACAAGCAGATCCCACCATTATTTATTGTGTAAAAGAAGTAAAAGGACAAGATTATGTTGTTAAAAGAGTATTGACTGCAGATTTAGAAATTAACTCACCCTACAACACTTATAAAAATAGAGGCTTACCTCCTACTCTTATAGCAATGCCAGATATTTCTGCTATTGATGGGGTTTTAAATGCTCAAAAACATAATTACTATTATATGTGTGTTAATGTAGATAAATTAGGATATCATTCTTTTGCAAAAACATTAGCTCAGCATAATAGAAACGCAGCTAAATACCATAGGTGGTTAAACAAACAGAAGATTAATAGGTAAAAGTTGGAAGTTTAAGTAATTTTTTATTTTGAAAAGAAACAAACCTTTATTTTTTATTTTATGCTTTTTGCTAACTACTTTCTGTCAAGCACAAAACGCTTCGTTTTATAAAAAATCTGATACCTTAAATAAAAAAAGAAGAAATGCTGTTATCATTACCAAAACTGCTTTAGCTGGTGGAGCTTTAATTGCATTAAATGAACTTTGGTATAAAGGTTACCCTCGTTCTTCCTTTCATTTTAAAAATGACAATAATGATTGGAAGCAAATGGATAAGATAGGGCATTTTATGACATCTTATTATGTGGGTAAAATTGGTATGGACGCTCTAAATTGGGCTGGTGTTTCTAAAAAAAATCAATTAATTTATGGTGCTACTTACGGTTTTGCTTTTTTAACTGCTGTAGAAATTTTAGACGGATTTTCTAAAGAATGGGGAGCTTCTCCTGGAGATATTTTAGCAAATGCTGCTGGAGCAGGATTATTAATTGGTCAAGAATTATTGTGGAACGAGCAAAGGATTACTGTAAAATACTCTTTTCATCAAACAGATTTTGCAAAGCAAAGACCCAATACTTTAGGACAAAATTATTTACAACAAGCTTTAAAAGATTATAATGGACAAACCTATTGGCTTTCTGCAAATATTTGGTCTTTTAATAAAAAAAGTAATATTCCTAAATGGTTAAATGTTGCAGTTGGTTATGGAGCAGATGGTATGCTCTTTGGAACGCAGAATTCTGCCAATTCTTCGCTTCAAAATCCGTACAGACAATTTTATTTAAGCTTCGATATCGATTTAGTAAAGATTCCTACAAAATCAAAATTCTTAAAATCTGTCTTTTCTGTTATCAACTTCATAAAAATTCCTGCTCCAACCTTAGAAATTAATACGAAAGGTCAAGTAAAATTCCATTATTTGTATTTTTAGCAAACTTTAACATATTGATAATCAGCCGTATTAAAATTAGGTTGTATTTTTGCACTCGCAAAACAGAAAGATAAACCATATCAAAAAGTTTTTAATTTTAGTCGTCTTGTTTTTAAGTTTTATCAACGCAACAACCATTGATAAAAAAACAAATACTGCAAACTCTAGTACAAACATTACTGAGTCCAACTCATTTCCAAAACATATAGATTACGATATTCCTTATTTACAAAAAGATTTTGTTGGCTTTAAAGAAGCTTTGGCTTTTAAAGAGTCTCAAGGAAAATATACAGTTGTAAATACTTTAGGTTATTTAGGCAAATATCAATTTGGAAGAACAACCTTGCATAGGTTTAGAATTTATAACACTACAACTTTTTTAAACAATCCAGAATTACAAGAAAAAGCTTTTATAGCTTTATGTAAAGTAAATAAATGGATTTTAAGAAAAGACATTAAACGTTCTGTAGGAAAAACTATAAATGGAATAAAAATTACTGAATCTGGAATTTTAGCAGCTGCTCATTTAAGTGGTGCTGGTAATGTAAAAAAATTTTTACGAAGTAATGGAACTGAATGTTTTTCTGATGCTTATGGTGCTACAATACAATCTTATTTAAAAAAGTTTGGTGGTTATGATGTTTCTAACATCAAAGCAGATAGAAAAGCGAAGGTTTAATTCTTTTACTTGTGAATTATAAAAATAGCTGGTTTTTTATGTAAATCTGGCTGTTGATGTTTCCAATCTTTTATCTCCATAGTTTTTATGTATTCTGTTGGCAAAGTTATATCTGCAGCAATGCATAAATTGGTAGTTGGAGTTAAAGCTGCTTTTAAATCTACAAACATTTTCTCGTTTCTGTAAGGAGTTTCAATAAAAATTTGGGACTGATTTTTATCTTTTGATAATTTTTCTAAATCTTTAATTGCTTTTTTTCTTTCTCCTTTATCAATAGGTAAATACCCATTAAAAGCAAAATTTTGCCCATTCATTCCAGAGCTCATTATTGCCATCAAAATAGAGCTTGGACCAACCAAAGGAACTACCTGAATATTATTTTGATGTGCCATTTTTACAATACTTGCTCCAGGATCTGCAACTGCAGGAACTCCAGCTTCAGAGAGCAAACCAACATTTATTCCTTCTTTACAAACGTCTAAATACTTGGTAGTTTCAATCTCTTCTGCATATTTATCTAACAACATTAGTTGTAATGAGGGTTGCGATTTTTTGGGTGATATTTTTTTGATAAACCTTCTTGCAGATTTCTCATTTTCAACAATATAATAATCAATTTGCTCAACTACCTTTTTTACAGATAAAGGCATAACTTCTAAAGGTTCTGTTTCTCCTAAAGTTGTGGGAATTAAATAGAGTTTTCCAAGCATATTTATAATTTTTTGGCAATAATATTACAAGCTTCATCCAACATTTCATAGACGTTTTCAAAACCTTGATTTCCTCCATAATAAGGATCTGGAACACTTAAGTTTTTATTAGGAGTTGTTTCGTTTAAAATCATTTTTACTTTTTGTTTATCTGCATCATTTCTTGCTAAAGATAGTATGTTTTGATAATTACTTTCATCCATAGCGTAAATTACATCAAATTCATCAAAATCAGTTACTGTAAATTTTCTTGCTCTTTGATTTCTGATGTTTAATCCATAGTTAGCAGCAACATCAATAGAACGTTTGTCTGGCTTATTTCCTACATGATAAGCAGCAGTACCAGCAGAATCTACAAAAACTGCATCTGGATTTACTTTAGATTGTAGAATACCTTCTGCTAATGGAGACCTACAAATATTACCCAAACAAACCATTAATATTTTTTTCATTAAAAATAACTTTGGTTAAAAATAAGAAACTAATTCTGTCTTAAAAAGTTTAATAAAAATAAATTCCTGTTTTTACAGGAATTAAAAAATTAAAGAAATTATAAAATTGATAGTTCTAGACTTTACTCTAAATAACAAATAATTAGCGTTTTAGAAAGTTAACTTTTTTGTTAAATCGTCAACATATTTTCTAAATTGTTTGTCTGTTTCTGTTAAGTTATCAACGGTTTTACAAGCGTGTAATACTGTTGCATGATCTCTTTGCCCAATTTGATTTCCAATACTTGCCAAAGAAGTTTTTGTTAATCTCTTTGCAAAGAACATTGCTAACTGTCTTGCTTGTACAATATGACGTTTACGTGTTTTAGACTGCAAAGTAGCAACATCCATATCAAAATACTTAGACACTTCTTTTTGGATGTAATCTATAGACACTTCTTTTTTGGTGTTTTTAACAAATTTATCTACAATTTGTTTTGCCAACTCTAAAGAAAATTCTCTTCTGTTAAATGAAGCTTGGGCAATCATAGAAATAATTACACCTTCTAATTCTCTAACATTAGATTTTATATTTTTTGCAATATATTCTACAATATCTTCTGGCATTTCTACACCATCTCTATACAATTTATTCTGTAGAATTGAAATTCTAGTTTCATAATCTGGTGCTTGTAATTCCGCAGATAATCCCCATTTAAAACGAGATAACAAACGTTGTTCAATATCTTGCATATCTACAGGTGCTTTATCTGAAGTTAAAATTACCTGTTTTCCATTTTGATGTAAATGATTAAAAATATGGAAGAATACATCTTGTGTACCAGCTTTACCAGATAAGAACTGCACATCATCAATAATTAACACATCTATCATTTGATAAAAATGAATAAAATCGTTTCTGGTATTCGATTTTACAGAATCTATAAATTGTTGTGTAAATTTTTCTGAAGAAATATACAAAACTGTTTTATCTGGATATTTATCTTTAATATCTACGCCAATTGCGTGTGCCAAGTGTGTTTTACCTAAACCAACTCCACCATAAATTAATAATGGATTAAAAGAAGTACCTCCTGGTTTGTTGGCAACAGCCATCCCAGCAGAACGTGCTAATCTATTAGAATCTCCTTCTACAAAATTTACAAAGCTATAATTAGGGTTTAATTGAGACTCAATTTTAACTTTTTGTAAACCAGGAATTATAAAAGGATTTCTTAGTTCTCTTTTACTAGAGTCTAAAGGAACTGTAACTTTTTGCGGTTTTAAAGGGTCTCTATTAGAGCTCGGAATTTTAACAATTTGTGGTCTGTTAGAACTGTAATTGTTTTCCATTTTTACATCGTAAATCAATTTGACATCATTACCTAATTGTCTTACCAATGCAACTCTTAATAATTTAATGTAATGTTCTTCTAACCATTCATAAAAAAATTTACTAGGCACTTGTATTGTTAATGCTTCTCCTGATAGTTTTACTGGCTTTATTGGTTCGAACCAAGTTTTGTAGGCTTGTGGCTTAATATTGTCCTTTATGAAGGTCAAACATTCATTCCAAACTGAGTCAGCAGTTACAGTCATTTAATTATAGTAAATTTTTTAAGTTAATAATTTGGTTAAAAACGGGATTTATATCCCTTTATTTTAGGTTGTACAAAAGTGTGAATAAAAAACAGTATAAAAAAATGAATTTGCTATTGATTATTAATTATTTTTTACGTAAAATGGTAAAATAAATTTTGTCTATATCAATTGAAAAAATCATCAACAAAAACAAGAATTCGATACTCTGAAACTGATCAAATGGGCGTCGTTTATCACGGAAACTACGCACAGTTTTTTGAACTTGGACGCACAGAATGGCTTCGTTCTTTAGGAGTTACTTACAAAGATATGGAAATCAACGGAATAATGCTTCCTGTAATTTCGTTAAAATGTAATTTTATTAAATCTGCCTTGTATGATGATGTATTAACTATAAAAACTATACTCGTAAAAAAACCAATGGTAAAAATTGAGTTTGACTACGAAATTACAAACCAAAATAAAGAGTTAATTTGTACAGGAAATACAGTTTTGGCATTTATGAACAGAAAAACAATGAAACCAGAACGTTGTCCAGATTACTTATTGGAAGGTTTGGGGTTTTAGAAAAATTTATTAAAACCTACAAATTGGCTTTGTTTTTTTTATTCATCTGACTAACTCATTGCTACTATTCTAAAAATCATTAAATATTACTCCAACTCTTTTATTGCAAACTTATACAAATTATTAAAAATCTCAAAAATCATTTCTGCATCATTTTTACGAACAGAAATCACATACTCACAATCCATTTCTAATTTCTGATGGATAATTTCAATATTTTTTTCTTTGATGATTCTTTGTACAGCATTCATCAAATCGTAGTTGAATTTTAATTGATAATGAACATCTATGGTTTTTTCTAAAATTTCTGATGCCTCTAAAGCCAATTGCGCAGATGTTTTATAAGCAGAAATTAAACCACCTACACCTAATTTTGTCCCTCCAAAATAACGTACAGAAACCACTAAAATATTGGTAACTTTAAAAGACTGAATTTGCCCATAAATTGGCAAACCTGCAGAGTTATTAGGCTCTCCATCATCATTTGCTCTGAATCTTATTTTTTCAATTCCTATTTGATAAGCATAGCAAAAATGACGTGCAGTATGATGTAGTTTTCGCAACTCTTCTAAGCAAATTTTTACATCATCTTCTGATGATACTGGAAAAGTATACCCAAAAAACTTACTTCCTTTTTCTTTAAAAAGAGTTTCTTTTGATGGTTTTTTTATAGTTTTATAAACGTCTTCTAACATTACGCAATCGTTACTAAAATGATTCCTACAATTGCTAAAAAGACACCAATTTTATTTTTAGTGCTAAAGTGTTCTTTAAATAAAAACAATCCTACCAAAGTAGAAACTATTACAATTCCTACATTATTTATGGTAAACAATGCTGAGCTTTCAAAACCTTCTACTTGTAAAGCTTTTATTAAAAACACGATTGAATAGTAGTTTGGGACTCCTAAAACAATACCAGCAATTAAGTTTTTTACTCCAAAAGATTCTCTTTTTTTAATAGTTTTAAATCCTAAAATTAGCAGTCCAAAAAAGGCTGCAATTGCAAATAAACTTCCAGAAAAAATAGCGACTTCTTGTTTTGGCACAAAATTTACTTCAACATATTTTAAAGTGGTATCTATTATTCCAGAACCAAAAAACAATAATATTGGAAATAATAATCCTGCTTTTTCTCTATTATTTTTCTCTTCTTTTACAGATGCTAAATACACTGCAATTAATGCGATTATAATTCCGATTACTTTTAAAAAAGTTACAGACTCATTGTATAAAAAAAGCCCAAATAATACAGGAATTACCACAGACATCTTACCTGCTACTGAGGTTACAGAAACTCCGTTTTTCTGAGCAGTCATAGCCATTACAAAGAAGATTGACACAAACAATGCTCCTAAAAATAAAGCTCCTAAAAACCAAGACTGATTTGGTATTTCTGTAATAGCAATTTCTTTTTCTGCAGATGCAAAACCAATTGCAAAAGCAACAATGTAATTAATTACAATTGCTTTTAAAACATCAACCTTATAAATACCAAAATATTTAAAAATGACGAATAAACCAGTTGAAAAAAGGATGCTTAATAATAAATAAATCAAAATAAATCTTCTTTTATCGTGAATAGCTCTACCACATTATTTTTATTAGGGACTAAGTTCCAAACATGCATACCTAGTTGATTGGCAGCATCTGTATTTTCTTTAGTATCATCTATAAAAATTGACTCTTCTGCAATTAGATTATTTTCTTTTAAAACAAACTCATAAATATCTAAATAGGGTTTTCTAAAATGAATTTCATGCGATAAATAAAACTGCTCAAAACATTTTTTAAACTCATTATACAATTCCATTCCCCAGTTTTCTTGAATCCAAGAAATGTGTAAATCGTTTGTGTTACTCAACAAAAACAGTCTGTATTTTTTACTATTTGACAAATCTTTTAAAAACTGCAATCTATTTATTGGAAAATCTAGTAAAATTGAGTTCCAAGCAAAAATCAAGTCTTCTTTAGGTATTTTTAAATTTTTATTAAAAAAAAACAAAAATTCTTCAGTAGAAATCAATCCCATTTCATACTGATTTAAAACTGATTTTATTTTTGGGATACTTTCTTCAATTCCTAATTTAGTGAGCTCTTCTGCAAACTTTTTTTTATCTAAATTGATAAAAACATCCCCAAAATCAAAAATGATATTTTTAATCATTTGTATATCTTTTTAAAACATCACTTTTAATGTTTTTCTCTTCTAAAACTGTTTTATTAAAAATTGGAGACTTAACTCCTGCTCCAAACTTACTATCACCAACAAAAACCCTAGCTTCGTCCCACAAATTTGCATCTATAAAAGTTTGCAAGGTTTGAGTTCCTCCTTCTATAATTACAGATTGAATTTGGTGTTTTTGTAAAACTTCACAAATTTGAGAAGCTATTTTTTTAGTAAAATCAATCTCTTCATAAATTAGTCTAGATTTCTCGACTTCGCTTGAAATGGCATTTTTATTCTTTAGGCTTCTTGATTCTGTAATAACAATTGTCTTAACACTATCATCAAAAACATTTGTGTTTTTAGGAATTCTTAAATTTTTATCCAATACAATTCTAACTGGGTTTTCTCCAGACCAACTTCTTACATTTAGCTTAGGATTATCTACAATAACTGTATTGGTACCTACCAAAATCGCATGTTCTTCTGCTCTCCATTTATGTACCAATTGTTGCGAGTATTTATTAGAAATCCAAACTGGTTTTCTATGCTGAACTTGTTTCAGCATCTTTTTATTTTCAAGTTTTGACAGCAATTCTTGAGATCCTGAAACAAGTTCAGGATAAATAAAACCATCTTTGGTTGCTGCCCATTTTAAAATAATATAAGGTCTTTTTTTCTCTTGAACTGTAAAAAAACGTTTGTGATGTTTTCTACATTCATCTTCTAACACTCCAACAACCACTTCTATTCCTGCATTTTTTAATCGCTCAATTCCTTTACCAGCAACTAAACTATTTGTATCTACACAACCAATTACTGCTTTTTTAAATTGATGTTTTACTATTAAATCTGCACAAGGTGGAGTTTTTCCAAAATGCGAACAAGGCTCTAATGTTACATAAATAGTGGCATCTTTTAAAAGCGATTTTTCTTTTACAGAATTAATAGCATTAACTTCTGCATGATTTCCTCCATAAAAAGAGGTAAAACCCTCGCCAATAATTTTATCACCTAACACAATAACAGCGCCAACAGAAGGATTTGGTCTTGAAGATCCAATTCCATTCTTAGCAATTTGCAAACAACGTTTTATGTATTTCTTGTGATTCAATTACAGCTTTATTTCTTGAATTTCATCAACTATAAAATCTCTTTTAAGTCCTAAAAATCGATATTTTAAAGTCCCTTTAAACTGCACTTTAATAGATTTGTTTAAAACAGAATTGATTAAACTTCCTAAAATACCCTCTTTGTTATTCTGATAAACTCTCTTTGCAGGTATCACCACTTTTAGCGGAATTGTAAATTCTTTTCTTGCAGGTACTTTAAACTCATCTGAAGAAACCTGTGCAACCTCTGCACCATTAATAATTACTTTAATTTCATCTGTAGAAATTTTACCACCAACATCATTAGGGTTTGTAAAAAAAGCTTCGGCTTTTAAACGTATGGTATCTGCAGCTACACTTAGTACCTTAATATGATCAACTTTAACAAAAACAGGTGGTTTATTTACAGAACAACTTGCTATCATTAAAAACAAAAACGTAAAATAGATGAGCTTTTTCATAAGAAATCATTAAAAATTTAGGTAAATTGCTCTTGCAAAAATACAGTATTAAATGACAACTCAAGATTTTATCATAAGAGAAATAAAACCTGAAGACAATCCAGAAATGGCAGTTGTAATTAGAGAGGTTATTTTAGAAATGGGAGCCCCAAAAGTAGGGACTGCTTACCAAGATAAAGCTACAGACCAAATGTTTGAAACCTACCAAAAAGAAAAAGCTGCTTATTTTGTTTTAGAGTACAAAAATAAAGTGGTTGGTGGTGCTGGAATTGCACAATTAGATAATTATGATGGAAACACTTGCGAACTACAAAAAATGTATTTTTTACCTGTAGCTAGAGGTAAAGGTTTGGGTACAAAACTCATTTCTATTTGTTTAGAAAAAGCCAAAGAATTTGGTTTTGAAAGCTGTTATTTAGAAACCTTGCCTTACATGAAAGCCGCAGTTAAACTCTATAAAAAATATGGTTTTACCAATTTAGAAAAACCTATGGGAAACACATGCCATTATAATTGTAATGTTTGGATGATTAAAAAAATTAACTAATATTGATTTATTACATACTTAGCGCAATTCACATCCTACTATTTAGTTGGGCGTTTTACAATATCTTATATTTTGGTGTAAAACCTGCAAAATCTTTAAGTTGGATTCTTATTACATTTTTCTTCCCATTTTTAGGGGTCTTTGCTTTTATCATTTTCGGAATTAATAGAAGACGTTTAAAATTTTTCGAGCTAAAAGAAACCAAAAAAAGAAAAAACTACATCAAGTCTTCTTTTAACAATAAAGAAAACCCACATTTAAATGAGTTAGCAAATATCAAATCGAAAAAAATTTCTAATTTAATTTACAACAACACAAATATTCCTTTAAATATTAACAATAAGGTTACTGTTTTAAAAAATGGTAAAGAAACTTTTGATGTACTTTGTGAAGCTATCAATAATGCCGAAAATTTTATTCACCTTCAATATTATATTATCGAAAATGGTGAAATTTTTAGCAGAATTAAAGAACTGTTGTTAAAGAAAAGAAAAGAAAATGTAGAAGTGCGTATTTTATATGATGCTATTGGAAGTTTTCACCTAAACAAAAGCACAAAAAAAGAATTAAAAGCAGCTGGATGTGAAATTCACCCAGAAATGGCTCTTAAATTCGGAACATTTCTGTTTACCTTAAATTTTAGAAATCATAGAAAAATTGCAGTAATAGACAATAAAATTGGTTTTACAGGTGGTGTTAATATTTCTGATGAATATATTACAGAAGACACAGAACTAGGTATTTGGCAAGATGCACACGTAAAAATTGAAGGAGATGCTGTTGGCAATTTACATAAATCTTTTATGAAAGATTATTTTTATGCAACCGATAAAGATTTAAGTAAAAAAGAAAAATACACAACTACTTATAAAGTAAAAGAAGACACAAAATTACAAATTGTTTCTAGTGGCCCAGATTACAACCAATCTGTAGTAATGCAGCAATATCTTAGCTTTATAAACTTAGCAGAAAAAAGCATTTGTGTGATGAATCCTTATTTTATACCCACATTTTCTATACTCGAAGCTTTTAAAGTAGCAGCTTTAAGTGGCGTAAAAGTTAAGCTTTTATTACCCAAAAAAGGAGATTCTAGAGTAGCAACTTACAGCATGTACTCCTATTTTGTAAGTTTGTTAAAAGCAGGTGTAGAAATCTATTTAAGAGACGATTTTTCTCATAGTAAAGTTATTTTTATTGATGATGAAATTGCCTCAATTGGCTCTACAAATTTTGATTGCAGAAGTTTTGAGCACAATTACGAGTTAAATGCCATTATTTTTGATGATGATAAAACTGCAGAAATTAAAACAGAGTTCGAAAAAAGAATCAAAAAAGCCAATAAAATTGATTTAGAAACTTTTTTAAACCGCTCTAAAAAACAAAAAACCTTAGAACGTTTGTGTCGTTTTTTTAGCCCTTTACTATAATTTTATGACCTTAAAAGAGTTTAAACTTTTCTTTTTTGATGCACTTTCGCAAATCTATCCTAAGACAGAAATAGAGAGTTTTTTCTTTATTTTAATCGAGGAAAAACTGAATCTACAAAGAGTTGACACTGTTTTAAAACCAGATTTTTTTATTAATAAAAAAATACTTTCAGAGTTAAAAAAAATAATAGATCGGCTTCAAAAAGAAGAACCCATTCAATACATTTTAGGGAAAACAGAATTTTATGGGTTGCCCTTTTTAGTTGATAAAAATACGCTAATACCAAGACCAGAGACTGAAGAATTGGTGGAGTGGATTGTAAATGAAAGTAAAGAAAAAAGAAAAAAAAGTAAAGATATCATTTCGAATGATAGTGAGAAATCTCTTTCGATTTTAGATATTGGCACAGGAACAGGTTGTATTCCTATTTCTTTAGCAAAAAACTTACAAAATGTACAGATTTCTGGAATAGATATTTCATCAGAAGCCATAAAAATTGCGAAGAAAAATACAATTTTAAATAATGTTAATGTTGATTTTTTTAAACTGGATATTTTAAAAGCAAAAAATTTAAATAATTTGTCAGTTCGAGCGAAGTCGAGAAACCATTTAAATAAAAATAGAGAGCATAATAATGAGATACTGAAACAAGTTCAGCATACAAAATTTGAAATTATTGTTTCCAATCCACCTTATGTTAGAGAGTTGGAAAAAGTAGAAATAAAAAACAATGTTTTAAAAAACGAACCTCATTTAGCTTTATTTGTAGATGATAAAAACCCACTTATTTTTTATAAAAAAATAGCCCATTTAGCCAAACAACATCTTACTAAAAATGGTCTGTTATTTTTTGAAATTAACCAATACTTAGGCAATGAAACTGTTGCAATGTTACAGGAAAAAGGTTTTAAAAATATTGTTCTTAAAAAAGATTTATTTGGAAATGATAGAATGGTAAAAGCGAGTATAATTTAGTTTGTTTCTAAACTTATTTTCTGTAAACTTATTTTCTGATAACTTCGCTAACTACGAATATAAAACATTGAAACGTTGCATATTCGTTTTAACGTTGTAAGTAATTAAAAAATGAAAATGAGATACTTAATTTTAACATTATCATTATTGTTCTTCATAAATTCTAATGGACAAGAAAATAAAAAAATGAAAGACAATTTTATCGGAAAATGGGAATATATAAAAACCGTTGACAAAGAAGACAAAACTGTCAAATTCATAATGCGAAAATATCCTAATGGAAAAGAAATGAAAATTGTTGCAAGCGGACCTGACATTATTATTAATGCAGACGGAACTTATAAAAAGAAATTTAACGAAGAAAATACAGATTTAGGAAATTGGAGAATATTATCAGATACAGAAATTGAATACGAACTACTAACACCAATGAATTCAAGAGGTGGAAAATTAATTAAACAAACTCAAAAATTCGTTAAAAACAGGTGGAAAAAAGACGGAAAGGGAAATTATACAGAAAAAATTAAGGAAAAAATAATTTCTATAACAGGTTCTGAAATGAAAGTTGAACGTCTAAAAGATTATTTATTAATTTATAAGAGAATATCTGAATAAAAACTATATGAAAAAGAGAATATTATACACGTTATTATTTTTATTTATTGCAACGAATATTAACGCACAAAAAACAGATTTAATAGTCGGAAAATGGATTTTTAAAAAAGCACTGAACAAAGAAGTAGATAAAGTTGGATTGGCTTTTATGAAAGCAGAAGTTATAGATAAGTGGAAATTTGTCTTTAAATCGAATGGAAAGTTTGAAACCTTTATGATGAGAGAAAAAGCAACAGGAGAATGGAAATTAAGTTCGGATTCTAAAAACATAATCTTAACAGGAATTGAAGGTGGTTTAAAAGAATTTAAAATTTTAAAATCAACGAAAGATGAACTAATTCTAAAATTAGGACTTGGTGAATTCTTATTAAAGAAAATTAAGGAATAAAAACTACTTACAACACCGTATAAACTTTATTGCTGGCTTTTTGCCTACTTGCGAAAGTCCTCGCGGACTTTCTTGGTTTGTGTTTTATTTATTAACTTCACTGCTTAAACCATGCAACAAAGCTTATACAACAACGTTAGCGAATCTTGCAGAAAATTCTATTGAATTATCATCAATACTCAATCTTTAATTTAATTACTTTTGCAAAATGGTTAAAGAAATTCAACTTCGTGTCAATTTAATAGAAGAACGCAAAGAAAATATTTTACTTTACAAAGCTTCTAAGCAATTAGAGGTTGATAAAAACGAAATATCTGCTGTAAAAGTATTACGTAAATCGATTGATGCTCGTAAAAAAGACATCATCTTTAATTACAAAGTTGCGGTTTACATTAATGAATCCATTCCAGAAAAATCGGATTATATTTTTGAGTATAAAGGTGTTTCAAAAGCCAAAGAAGTTCATATTATTGGTTTTGGACCTGCAGGAATGTATGCAGCTTTGCGTTGCATAGAATTGGGTTACAAACCTGTAGTTTTAGAACGTGGAAAAAACGTTCAAGATAGACGTAGAGATTTACGCGCTATCAATCAAGAACATTTTGTAAACGAAGATTCTAACTACTGTTTTGGTGAAGGTGGAGCAGGAACCTATTCTGATGGTAAGCTCTATACTAGAAGTTTAAAACGTGGTGATGTTCGTAGAATTTTCGAAAACTTAGTTTTTCATGGTGCTACAGAGCAAATATTAATTGATGCACATCCTCATATTGGAACGAATAAGTTGCCAAAAATCATTCAAAATATTCGTTCAACCATCTTAAAATTTGGTGGCGAAATCCATTTTGAAACCAGAGTTACCGATTTTATTGTAAAAAACAAGAAACTACAATCCATTCAATTGCAAAATGGAGAAGAAATGACTGTAAATTCGGTTATTTTGGCAACTGGTCATTCTGCCAGAGATATTTATGAATTGCTACACAAAAAAGACATTGCCTTAAAAGCAAAGTCTTTTGCAATGGGCGTTCGTGTAGAACATCCACAAGAAATTATAGATCAGATTCAGTATCATTGTTCTGGGCAGAGAGACGAATTATTACCAGCTGCTGCATACAGTTTGGTACATCAAGTAAACAATAGAGGCGTTTATTCTTTTTGTATGTGTCCTGGAGGTTTTATTGTACCAGCAGCTACAGCAAATGGCGAAGTTGTTGTAAATGGAATGTCGCCAAGCAGAAGAAATAATAAGTTTGCCAATTCTGGAATTGTTGTAGAATTAGACATTGATAAAGATTTTAAAAAATACGAACACTTAGGTCCTTTAAAAGGTTTAGAATTTCAAAAAGACTTAGAAAAAATTGCTTTTTATGCAGGAGGAAGAACTCAAACTGCACCAGCACAAAGGTTGGTAGATTTTGTAGATGGTAAACAATCTCCTAATTTGAATGATTGTTCTTATCAACCTGGCTTAAAATCTGCTCCACTACACTCACTTTTACCAAAAATTATAGGTAGTAGATTGCGAAAAGGATTTGCTGCTTTCGGACAAAAAATGCATGGTTATTATACTAATGAAGCTAATATTATAGGTGTAGAGTCTAGAACATCATCACCAGTAAATATTCCCAGAAAAGAAAATTTAGAACATACAGAAATTAAAGGACTGTTTCCTTGTGGTGAAGGTGGTGGTTATGCAGGAGGAATTGTTTCTGCAGCTATGGATGGAGAAAGATGTGCAGAAGCTGCAATTGCAAATTTGTAGAAGATTTATAAGACTATTTGAACAAGTATCAATAACTTTACCAGAAATACTATTAAATGAAAATTACAATTGGTAGAAAAGATAAGGCAGATTTTCCAGAATTGTCTTTAGAGGATATTGATATAAAAATAGATTCTGGTGCATACACATCTTCAATACACTGCACAAATATTAAAGAAATAGACAAAGATGGTGTACCTTTTATAGAGTTTACATTACTAGACCCAGAGCATCCATTTTATAATAATAAAGTTTTTTCTACAAAAAATTACGCTTCTAAAGTAGTTAAAAGCTCTAATGGAATTGCAGAAAGAAGATTTATGATTCAAACAAAAATTATACTATTTCATACTACATTTTCTATTTATTTAACATTAAGTGAGCGTAAAGACATGAAATTTCCTGTATTATTGGGAAGAAAATTTTTAAATAAAAAATTTGTGATAGATACCGCTAAAAAAGACTTATCACATAAATTAAAATATAAAAACTAATGAGAATTGTAATTCTATCTAGAAATCCAAAACTATACTCAACCAAAAGACTTGTAGAAGCTGCAGAAAAAAGAGGTCACGAAATTATAGTAGTAGATCATTTAAAATGCAACATAGAAATCGAAAAAAAATCGCCAAAAATTTTCTATAAAGGAGAATATTTAGAAAATGTAGATGCCATTATCCCAAGAATTGGTGCTTCTGTAACATTTTATGGTACAGCTGTAATTCGTCAATTTGAAATGATGAAGGTATTTACTTCTGTAAGCTCTATTGCACTTACTAGATCTAGAGATAAATTAAGCAGTTTACAAATTTTAGCTAGAGCTGGTGTAGGTTTGCCAAAAACGGTTTTTACCAATTACACTAAAGATGTAGAACACGTAGTTGCCTCTGTTGGAGGAGCTCCTTTGGTTTTAAAATTACTTGAAGGCACACAAGGTTTGGGAGTTGTTTTGGCAGAAACAAAGAATGCTGCAACTTCTGTTTTAGAAGCTTTTAATGGGCTAGGTGCCAGAGTTATAGCTCAAGAATTTATAAAAGAAGCTGGTGGTGCAGATATTAGAGCTTTTGTGGTTGATGGTAAAGTAATTGGTGCCATGAAACGTCAAGGAAAAGAAGGCGAATTTAGGTCTAACTTACACAGAGGTGGTAATGCAACTGTGATAGAACTAACAGATGAAGAAGAAAAAACTGCCTTAAAAGCAACCAAAGCTTTAGGTTTAGGTGTTGCAGGTGTAGATATGCTACAATCTTCTAAAGGACCTTTGGTTTTAGAGGTAAATTCTTCTCCTGGTTTAGAAGGTATAGAAATTGCTACAGGAAAGAATATTGCAAAAGAAATTATCCGTTATTTAGAAATTCATGTCGAATAAACCTTTTTTACTTTTAGGAAAAGAAATTCCTGAAGGAAAACGAACTATTTTAGATTTAAAAGTTGCCAAATTACACACAAGAACTACTGTAAACGTACCTGTTATTATAGAACGTTCTACCAATCCTGGCCCTGTAGTTTTGTTATTGGCAGGTATTCATGGTGATGAAACCAATGGTGTTGGAATTATTAGAGAAATCATCAGCCAAAAAATAAACAAACCAAAAAACGGAACCATTATTTGTATTCCTGTTTTTAATATTTTCGGGTATTTAATTCAAACAAGAGAGTTTCCTGATGGTAGAGATTTAAACAGAATGTTTCCAGGATCTGCAACAGGTTCTTTAGCGAGCCAATTTGCCTATCAATTTACCAAAGAAATTGCACCTCATGTAGATTATGTAATCGATTTTCATACTGGAGGTGGAGAACGTGATAATATTTCGCAAATTCGCTGTAATAAAGATGATGAAAAAGCGCTAGAATTAGCCAAGGTTTTCAATCCGCCAATGATTGTTTTTTCTAACAACATTGCAAAATCTTTAAGAGATACTTTACACAAAATGGGCAAAACCATTTTACTTTTTGAAGGAGGAAAATCGAAAGAATTAAACCCAACTGTGATAAATGAAGGCGTAAACGGAACTAAAAATGTATTAATTCACTTAGGTTTAATTGAAGGAGAAATAAGTGTAAGAGCGACACCTGTTTATGTTAAAAAGGCAAAATGGTTAAGATCACAGCACTCTGGAATGTTTCAAATTAGAGTTAGAAATGGTGCATTTGTAAAGAAAAAAGAAGTTTTAGGCGTTATTCAAGATCCATTTGGTGAATTTAAAAAGAAAATTTATGCGCCAGAAAATTGTCATATTTTCTGTGTTAATCAAACTCCTATTGTTAATAAAGGAGATGCTTTGTTTCATTTAAGTATTGAGGAATAAATATTATGAAAAAAATAATCATAACCCTTATATTTCTAACTAGTAGCATTAATTTTTGCCAATCTAATACAGAACTCACATTTACAGATTTTACGAATACCAATCCAAATAATGAGCTTTCTAAATATTTTAATAAAACAATCTCTAAAAAACTATTAAAAAAAATTCGTTATAGCAACAACTATAAATCTGTAAATATGTCTTTTTTAATTAATAAAGAAAACGAACCTTACAGTATTAAATTAAATACATTTTCTAAATCTGAGGTTGACAAAAAAATTATTGAGGCATTTAAAAAATATCCCTTAGCAAAATTAAATTTAGATACTATAAGTAAAAAAAGTATTTATTATTTACAGATAATTTCAGGAAGAAAAAACAGAAATATTTTTGATTGCAGCGAAAAAATTAACAGAAAAACCCTACCAAACTGTAATTCCTGTAGTGACTTAGAGTATTATCCAGATATTAAAACTTGTATTCAAAGAAAAATAAAAGACTATTTTTTTGAAAATATTGATTTTTCAATTGTAAAACGTTTTAAACAAGTTAGAGATTTTAATGTTAGCTTAGAAATGATAGTTAATAACAAAGGAATGCTTGTTTTAAATAAATTAAAATCATCAAAATTATTTCAAAAGCCTATTGAGAATGCAATAGACAGTTTTCCTAAATTTAAAAAACCTGCAACACTTAACTCAATAGCTACCTATTGGAAATACAATGCAAGTTTTAAATTTAACAAAAACAATATACCTCCATTTAAGAAAAAGAAAATCAATTACGACTCTATATTTGATAGAAATTCTACAAATAGTTTTGCTCTTTTTCTCAAAGAAAAAATAACTACTAATGATTTAGAAAAAGCTAATTTAAGTAGAATTAAAAACACGATATCTTTAAGGTTTGAGCTAGACAAAAAGCACAAACCTATCAATATTAAAACCACTGCTCGTTCAAATACATTAAATAATTTGATTATTAATTCATTTAAAAATTATCCAATAGATAGTTTAAAATTTCAACAAATAAATAATCTTAGTATCTATTTTACTCAAATCTTGTCTTTAAAAGATAACTTACCTGTTGTAGAAACAAATTCTATAATAAGTTCTGAAACTGTACCTATTTATCCTGGTTGCGAAAAATCTAAAAACGTGTTTGATGCAAAGAACTGTTTTAGTAGAGGTGTACAAATGCACTTTGCT
Organism: Polaribacter sp. 2305UL8-11; assembly: GCF_058147165.1. NCBI lineage: Bacteria > Pseudomonadati > Bacteroidota > Flavobacteriia > Flavobacteriales > Flavobacteriaceae > Polaribacter > Polaribacter sp. 2305UL8-11. The sequence continues at coordinate 29,036 of NZ_JBYVJW010000015.1, forward strand.
AAAAAATTTAATACTAGCTTACCAAACAAACTAGGCTTGAGTACAGGAAGAAAAAAAATACTTATCAATTTTAAAATAAATACAAAAGGAAAAATTGCTGATCTAAAAGTTAGAGCACCACATCCTAAAATTAAAGAAGAAGTAATAAGTGTTATGCAAAGACTCCCAAAAGTAAAACCAGGTTTGCAAGGTGGTAAAAAAGTAAATGTAAAATATAGCATCCTCTTTACTTTAATTGTAGAATAGATAAACATAAAAAGAAATCCTACATTTGCAAAATGCGAATAGATATTATTTCAGTAGCACCCAATTTATTAGAAAGTCCATTTAGTCATTCTATAGTAAAACGTGCGCAAGACAAAGGTTTAGCAGAAATTGTAATTCATGATTTACGCAAATATGGTTTAGGTAATTACAAACAAATAGATGACACGCAATTTGGTGGTGGTGCAGGAATGGTACTAATGATTGAACCCATTGCAAATTGCATCAAAAAACTACACTCAGAAAGAGCTTATGACGAAGTTATTTATATGACTCCAGATGCAAAAACACTCAACCAATCTACTGCAAATACGCTCTCTTTAAAAGAAAATATACTTATTTTAACTGGCCATTATAAAGGTGTAGATCAAAGAATTAGAGATCTATTCATTACTAAAGAAATATCTATTGGTGATTATGTTTTAACAGGTGGAGAGCTAGCTGCTGCTGTTTTAGTAGATGCAATTGTACGATTAATTCCTGGGGTTATTGGTGATGAACAATCTGCCTTAACAGATTCTTTTCAAGATAATTTGTTATCACCTCCTGTATATACAAGACCCGCAGATTTTGAAGGAATGAAAGTTCCAGATATTTTATTGTCTGGAAATTTTCCTAAAATTGAAGATTGGAGAAGCGAAAAAGCTTATGAAAGAACAGCTAAAATAAGACCTGACTTGTTAAATAATGAGTAAATTTTTATCTATCATAAAAAATAATAAAGCCATTTCTTGGGTTTTAGGATTTCAATTATTTCGATTGGTTTTACTCCCATTTATGGGATTAATGCCACAAGACGCCTATTATTATTTATATGGGCAAAACTTGTCTTTATCTTATTTCGATCATCCAGGAATGATTGGGTACTTGTTAAGATTTTTTTCAGAAATATTTGGGCAATCTGTATTTGTTATCAAATTTACAGATTTTATAATTACTTCTTTAACAATTCTAAGTTTCTATAAGCTAGCTTCTTACTTCCTATCAAAACAAAAATTACAAAGAGCCATCATTTTATTAGCATCTACCATTTTTGTCTCTATACTTTCATTTAATTCCACACCAGATGTACCTTTATTATTATTCTGGACATTGAGTTTAATTTGCTTGTATAAGGCTATTTTTGAAGACAAAAAATGGTATTGGATTCTAGGAGGAATTGCAATGGGTTTAGCTTTTAACAGCAAATACACAGCACTTTTATTACAAATAGGATTAATTGCTTTTCTTGCTTTTTCTAACAAGCACAGAAAATTGTTCTTTTCTCCTTGGTTTTGGTTTTCGATAATTATTTCTCTTGCTGTTACATTTCCTGTTTGGTATTGGAATTACCAAAACGAATTTGCCTCATTTGCTTTTCAATCTTCAGAAAGAACCAGTTCTATTTCAGAATTTAAAATTTCGCCAAAAAATTTCTTTGGTGCCATTGGTCATCAAATGTTTTTATTGTTGCCAGTTTTATTTATAATCTTTATCACGTTTACCTTTAAATATATAAAAAGAGCACTATTAAAATTAAGAATTCCAAAAGCAAAAACCTTATTTTTATTAGCTTTTTTTGTACCCACTTTTGTTGGTTTTTTCCTTTTAACACCTATTTATTGGGTAAAACTAAATTGGATGATGCCTTCTTATATTACAGGAATTATTATTGCTGGTATGTTTATCAGTAAAAAATTATTAAAGGTTCAAATTATTTTTTCAATTACAATTCACCTTTTATTAAGCATTCAGATTTTGTTTTACTTAATACCTATTAAAAGTGATGATACTTGGGTTGGCTGGAAAGAATTAGCTGTAGAAATAGATAATTTAAAAGAAAAACAAGTAAATACTTTTGTTTTTTCTAACGATAATTACAAAACATCTGCTTGTTTAAACTTTTTTATGGATGAAAAAGTGTATGCTCAAAACATCATAGGCTTACCTGCATTACATTTTGATTATTTAGGTGATGATTTATCTACCTTAAAAGGAAAAAATGCCATTTTTATAAATTCTGACAAACGTTTTAACAATGATAAAAAGTTAGGAAAAATCAATCCTTTACTAAAGAAACATTTTAAAAATGTAACTGAATTAGAACCAATTATCATAAAAATTAATAGTTGGCAAAGCAGAAAATTCTGGATTTTCTATTGTACTGACTATCAGCCAAAAAAATAATTGACATTTAATTTTATCAACTAAAAAAAAGTATTATTTTTGCAACCGCTAAATTAACCTCTGACGAAGAAATCGTGAATGTTGCTTTACAAAACCAATTAAATTATAAGATATGGAATCTTTAATAAAATTTGTTCAAGACGAATTTGTAACAAAAAAAGAATTTGCAGAATTTGCTGCTGGAGATACAATTACTGTATTCTACGAAATTAAAGAGGGTGAAAAAGTAAGAACTCAGTTTTTTAGAGGAGTTGTACTACAAAGAAGAGGAACTGGTCTTTCAGAAACATTTACTATCAGAAAAATGTCTGGTACAGTTGGTGTAGAAAGAATTTTTCCTGTAAACTTACCTTCTATTCAAAAAATTGAAGTTAATAAAAGAGGTAAAGTTAGAAGAGCAAGAATCTTTTACTTTAGAGGTCTTACTGGTAAAAAAGCAAGAATTACTGAAAAAAGAAGATAAGTTCTTTTACCAAAAATATTTAAAAAAGCGTTGTGAATTATCACAGCGCTTTTTTAATGAACAAATGTTAATAACCATGGTTAATAGTGTGTTGACTTCTAATTAGTTAAAAATTTTGAAAAAATAGAAATCACATATATATTTACAAAAGAATTTACGAACTAATTCAAATTATCAGTCTTCAAAAACTAATATTATTAAATTAAGAGTAAATACATAAAGTAACGTTCTTTATATATTGTTCATCTCAAATACATCTAATTTTTATAGATATATAACTGTAAAAAGTTTTCTTTTAAAATTGTAATATTTAGGATAACAATCTGAAACATTAATAAAAATTAGACAAAAAGTAACATGCTTTTTTATAATTAAGGATGTTTCAACCACTGAAATAGCGAAACATAATTTCTTTTATTAAAGAAAAATAAAAGGCAACTTTTATTTGATTTTTGTAGCAATACAAAACAGTGTAAAAAACTATTTCAAAGAAGCCATATCATTACAAGAAATTGTACGATATGGCTTTTATTTTTAACTTCTACGAAATCGATTTCAAAAATTATTAAAATCACAATAAATGCCCCTAATTAATAGCATTTTACCATTAAAAATCTCGTCTTTAATTCTTAAATTTGCTGGCTTTCATAAAACTAAATGTTGTTTTATGAATTTTTCACACAAAAGAATTACTTAAAAAAAAATAAAAAAATGAGTAAAACAGCTAAAATTGTATACACAAAAACAGACGAAGCTCCAGCTTTAGCAACAAGATCTTTTTTACCCATTGTAAAAGCTTTTACAAAAACTTCTAATATAGAAATTGAGGTGAAAGATATTTCTTTAGCTGCAAGAATTTTAGCTAATTTTTCTGATTTTTTAACTGAAGAACAAAAAGTTGAAGATGCCTTAGCTATTTTAGGTGATTTAGCTAAAAAACCAGAAGCAAATATTATAAAATTACCAAATATTAGTGCTTCTGTTTCTCAATTAACAGCTGCAATAGAAGAGTTGCAAGCATTGGGCTATGAAATTCCAGATTTTCCTGAAGATGCACAAACTGAGGAAGAAAAATCAATTTTAGCACGTTATAACAAAGTAAAAGGTTCTGCTGTAAACCCAGTTTTACGTGAAGGAAATTCAGACAGGAGAGCACCAAAAGCAATTAAGAATTATGCTCGTAAAAACCCACACTCTATGGGTGCTTGGACTGCAGATTCTAAAACACATGTTGCAACTATGAGTGCTGATGATTTTGCTCATAACGAAAAATCTGTAACAGTTTCTAAAGCTACATCTGTAACCATAAAACATATTGCTAATAATGGTTCTGAAACCATTTTAAAAGAATCAATTTCTTTGTTAGATGGAGAAATTATCGATGCAACTGTAATGAGTAAAAAAGCTTTAATTACCTTTTTAGAAGCTCAAGTAGCAGATGCAAAAAAACAAGATGTACTACTTTCTCTGCACATGAAAGGTACAATGATGAAAGTTTCTGATCCAATTATTTTTGGTCATGCTGTAAAGGTTTTTTACAAAGAATTATTCGAAAAACATGGAGAAACATTTGATAAAATTGGTGTAAACCCAAATGTTGGTTTTGCAAATGTGCTGAGTAACTTAGACGAGGTTTCTGAAGAAAAGAAAGCAGAAATTTTATTAGACATTGCAGATATTTATAAAAAAAGACCAGCTTTGGCTATGGTAAATTCTGACAAAGGAATCACCAATTTACATGTTACTTCAGACGTTATTATAGATGCTTCTATGCCAGCTATGATTAGAACTTCTGGAAAAATGTGGAATGCAAAAGGAGAATTACAAGATACAAAAGCAATTATTCCTGATAGTTCTTATGCAGGTATTTACGCAGCAACAATAGATTTCTGTAAAAAGAATGGCGCTTTTGATCCAACAACAATGGGTACAGTACCAAATGTTGGTTTAATGGCTCAAAAAGCAGAAGAATATGGTTCTCATGATAAAACTTTTGAAATTGCTAGTGCTGGAAAAGTTGTGGTGGTTGATGCCAATAATCATATATTAACAGAGCATATTGTAGAAGAAGGAGATATTTGGAGAATGTGCCAAACTAAAGATTTACCAATTCAAGATTGGGTAAAATTAGCAGTTACTAGAGCTAGAGCTTCTCAAACTCCTGCTGTTTTTTGGTTGGATGAGAATAGAGCTCACGATGCAGAAATCATCAAAAAAGTGAACACCTATTTACCAAATCACGATACTTCTGGTTTAGATATCAGAATATTATCGCCAATAAAAGCAACTGAATTTACTTTAGAGAGAATTGTAAAAGGAGAAGATACAATTTCTGTTTCTGGAAACGTTTTACGTGATTACTTAACAGATTTATTCCCAATTTTAGAGGTAGGTACTTCTGCAAAAATGTTATCTATTGTACCATTAATGAATGGTGGTGGTTTGTTTGAAACTGGTGCTGGAGGTTCTGCACCAAAACATGTACAACAATTTATAGAAGAAAACCATTTGCGTTGGGATTCTTTAGGAGAATTCTTAGCTTTAGCAGTTTCTTTAGAACATTTAGGTAATACAACAAACAATTCTAAAGCTTTAATTTTAGCAGAAACTCTAGATGATGCCACAGATAAATTTTTAGACAATGACAAATCTCCATCAAGAAAAGTAGGTGAGTTAGACAATAGAGGTGCTCATTTTTACTTGGCAATGTATTGGGCAGAAGGTTTGGCTAATCAAAATAAAGATGCAGATTTAAAAGCTCAATTCACAAAAATTGCTACAGATTTAAAGGCAAATGAAAATAAAATTGTTACAGAATTAAATGAAATTCAAGGAAATTCTGTAAATATAGGAGGTTATTATCAACCAAATGATATTTTAGCAAATGCTGCTATGAGACCAAACAATACTTTAAATACTATTTTAGGGTAATTTTTTCTCAAAACATTAACAAATTAGAGTGCTTTTTAGCACTCTTTTTTTATTAGATTTGGTTTTTAATAATCAATCCAAACCCGATGAATAAGAAAAAAATTGCTATTATTTCTGTAGCAACATTAATCGCTATCTACTTTATATACAGCTATTTTTCTCCATCTTCAGATGATAAAGTTTATCTCACATCAAAAGTAAAAAAAGGAGATTTTATTAGTGAAGTTATTACTTCTGGAGAAGCTCAATCTACAAGTCTAAAAAAAATAAATGGCCCAAGTAATTTAAGAAAATTTAGACTTAACAACATTAAAATTCAAGATTTAGTTGCAGAAGGTACCATTGTAAAAAAAGGAGATTATGTAGGTAGACTAGACCCAAGCAGTGTAAATGAACAAATTCTTGATGCACGTTTAAACCTAGAAACTGCACAATCTAAATATACCCAACAACAACTAGACACTACTTTATCTTTAAAACAAGAAAGAAATGCAATTAAAGATTTACGTTTTAGTATGGAAGAAACCAGACTAGAGCTTAAACAATCTATTTATGAACCTCCTGCAACTATTAAAAAGCTAGAAATTAATTTAGAAAAAGCAGAAAGAGGTTTAAAAGAGAAACTAGAAAACTATAAAATAAAAAAGAGGCAAGCCAATGCTAAAATGGTAGAAGTTGGCACACAAGTTTCTAAAATTAATAAAAAACTAAATGATCTTTTAAACTTATTAAAAGCTTTTACCATTTTTTCTGATGGAGATGGAATGATAACGTATGATAAAAACTGGGATGGAAGCAAGAAAAAAGTAGGTTCCAATATTAGTCCTTGGAATCCTACAATTGCAAGTTTGCCAGATTTAACCAAAATGGAATCTAAAACCTATGCCAACGAAGTAGACATTAGAAAGATAAAAAAAGGACTGCCTGTAAAAGTTGGTTTTGATGCTTTTCCTGATATAGAAATGGAAGGTGTAGTTACCAGTGTTGCCAATGTTGGTGAGAAAAAAAGAGGTTCTGATATAAAAGTTTTTCAAGTTTTAATTAAGTTAAATGGCTCTAATAACAACATTAGGCCTGGAATGACAACCTCTAACAAGATTCTTACTTTTGAAAGAAAAGATGTTTTAAGTGTCCCTCTAGAAGCAATATTTTCTAAAGATTCTATTACGTATGTTTATAAAAAATCTGGTTTTTCAATAATTAAAAATCAAGTAGAAATTGGTGATTCTAACAATGACGCTGTTATCATTACCAAAGGTTTAAATGAAAACGATGTCATTTATTTAAACAAACCAGAAGGCTATGAAAAAGAACAAATTGCAAAATTAAATTAGTTTTTCTTATGATAGACAAAATCTATATTGAAAAATTAAAGTCTAATTTTACAGAAGCTGTTCGTGTTATTTTAACAAATAAAGTAAGAACTTTACTAACTTCTTTAGGAATTATTTTTGGTGTAGCTGCAGTAATTACAATGTTAGCTATTGGTAATGGAGCAGAAAAAGAAATTTTAGCACAATTAGAATTAGTTGGTGTAAACAATATTGTTATTACTCCTATTCCAGATGAAAAAGAAAATGAAAACGAAGAAGAAGCTGATGAAGGAGGAATTACTGTAAAACGTTTTTCTAAAGGATTAGATATGTTGGATGTTAATAGCATTAAAAAAAACATACCCTCTGTAAAAACGGCAAGCCCAGAAATAATTTTAGAAACCTACGTAATTAAAAAAGGGAGACAAAGTCCCGTAAAATTAATTGGAGTTACTACAGATTATTTTGCAACTTCTAATATTGCTATAGAAAGTGGTAAAAACTTTTCTAAAGCACAATTAGAAAACTCACTTTCTGTTTGCATCATAGGAAAAAAAATTGAGAAAAAACTTTTTACTGGACAAAGTGCAATTGGCAAACAAATAAAAGTAAAAGATGTTTGGCTCCAAGTAATTGGTGTTATCGAAGAAAAATTCATCTCAGAAAATGCCCAAGAAAATTTAGGTATAAGAGATATGAATTGGGATGTTTACATACCTGTAAAAACTTTTTTAGTTCGTTACAAAGACCGTAAAATTATTAGTGATAAACCTATAGATACTGGAGGTGGAGTTGTTTTTATTAGTGGCAATCAACAAGGTCCCAAAAAGAAAATACCAAGAGGAAATTATCATCAAATAGACAAGTTAGTTGTGCAAGTAAATAAATCTTCAGAATTAAATGCAACTGCAGATGTACTAAGTAGAATGTTAAAAAGAAGACATAATGGAATGGTTGATTTTGAAATTTCTATTCCTATACAACTACTTAAACAACAACAAAAAACCAAACAGATTTTTAATATTGTACTAAGTATTATTGCTGGAATTTCTTTACTTATTGGTGGTATTGGAATTATGAATATTATGCTAGCTTCTGTCTTAGAACGTACAAAAGAAATCGGAATTATTAGAGCCATAGGTGCTACACAAGAAGATGTAATTCTTCAGTTTTTAACAGAATCTGTTTTAGTTAGTATTGGTGGTGGAATTATAGGAATTTTCCTAGGTATTTTTGCCTCCTATATTTTAGAAATTACCACAGGTATTGAAACTATTTTATCATTAAGCTCCATTTTACTTTCGTTCTTTGTAGCTACCTTAATTGGTTTAATTTTTGGAATTGCTCCTGCAAGATCTGCTGCAAGTAAAAGCCCTATTGAAGCCATTAGACACGAATAAGCCATGAAAAAAACAATATTATTATTTTTCTTTTTACTATCAGTATCTATCTATAGTCAAAGACAAATTACATTAAATGAGGCAATTTCAATTGCTCAAAAAAATTCTCCAGATTACAAAACACTTTTAAATCAAAATCAAGCTAGTTATTGGAGGTTTAGAAATTATCAAGCAAGTTTTTTACCTCAATTGCGTTTAGATGCAACTTTACCACAATATAGAAACTCTGTAAATAGGATTACTTTAGATGATGGTTCTGACGATTTCAGAAGATCTAATCAAATTCGTTTTGACGGTACTTTATCCGTAAATCAAAATATAGCATTAACAGGTGGTACTTTTTCAATAAGTTCTCAATTAGAAAGAGTAGATCGTTTTGAGCCTAATAAATCTACAGGTTTTTCTGTAATACCATTTTCTATCAATTACAGGCAAAATTCTCTTTTTTACAATCAATTTAAATGGGATAAAAAAATTGAACCATTATTATATGAAGAGGCTAAAAGAGAATTTATAGAAAATATGGAACAGATTTCTCTAAATACTGCTAGAAGATATTTTGCTTTGTTAAAAGCTCAGGTTCAATCAAGAATTGCCAAGTCTAATTTATCTAACCAAGACACACTCTATCAAATCTCTAAAGGAAGATTTAAGATGGGAAAAATAGCCGAAAACGATTTGTTACAAATAGAACTTTCTGTCTTAAATTCTAAAAATGGTGTTACTACAAACGAAATAAATTTTAAAAGGTCTTCGCAAAATTTATCTAGATACTTGTCTTTAAACACAGAAGATATTCTTTTAAGTGTTCCTAAAGAATTGTCTTTATTCTCTGTAACTGTAAAAAAAGCATTAGAAGAAGCCAAAGCCAATAGAAAAGCAGTGATAGAATTTAGAAGAAAACGTTTACAAGCACAGCAGGATGTTGCAGAAGTTAAAGGAAACAACAGATTGCAGATGAGTTTAAGAGCCAACTTTGGTATATCTCAACAAGGTGCAGTATTTAATGATTTGTTTCAAAACTATAATCAGCAACAAAATGTAACTTTATCTTTAGGAATTCCTATTTTAGACTGGGGAGTTTCTAAATCTAGAAGAAAATTAGTTGAAGCAAATAAAGATTTGGTAAACACCAACATAGAACAGGATGAACAAGAGTTTGAGCAAGAAATTTATCTGCATGTTTTAAATTGGCAAAACCAGCGTAATTTTTTAGAAACTGCAAAAAAAGCACAAGAAATTTCTATTAAAAGATATGAAATCACAAAAAAAAGATTTGTTTTGGGTAAAATTACTATCACAGATTTAAACATCGCTTTGCAAGAAAAAGACAGATCTGTGTTACAATATTTAAATTCTTTAGAAAAATTCTGGGTAGATTACTACACACTTAGACGTTTAACACTTTATGATTTTATAGAAAACAAAAAAATAGAAGTAGAAGACATTATATATAATTAAAAGTCTTTTTTTAACTTTTTCTTATAGTTTAGAATTGTATTTTTGTTTACAATAAAATTAAAATCATTAAACAAAAAATGATGTTACACAAAAAGTTGTTATTGCTGTTCCTCTTTCTTTCTACAACTATCTTTAGTCAAGAAAAAGTAACCATAAGTGGTACTGTTTACGATAATAGCAATAATGAAACTCTTATTGGAGTTTCTATCTATTTTCCTGAATTAAATTCTGGAACAACTACTAATGAATACGGTTTTTACTCTGTAACCATACCAAAAGGTACTTATAAAGTTCAAGTTAGCTATTTGGGTTTTACAACACTTCTAGAAACTATAGAATTAACTAAAAAACTCACAAAAAACTTTAAGCTAAAAGAAGAAACAGAAAGCTTAGATGAAATTATTATAGAAAGTAATATCGAAAATTTAAATTTGAGAACCCCTCAAATGAGTGTAAACAAACTAACCTCAGCAACTATAAAGCAGATTCCTGTGGTTTTAGGTGAAGCAGATATTATTAAATCTCTTATATTATTACCTGGTGTTACTAGTGCTGGTGAAGGTGCTTCTGGATTTAATGTTAGAGGTGGTGCAGCAGATCAAAATTTAATATTATTAGATGAAGCAATTGTTTTTAACTCATCACATGTATTTGGATTTTTTTCCGTTTTTAATCCAGATGTAATTAAAGATGTTCGTTTATATAAAGGTGGAATTCCTGCAAAATACGGAGGAAGATTGTCATCAGTTTTAGATATTTATCAAAAAGAAGGAAACAGTAAAGAGTTTAAACTAACTGGAGGTATTGGTTTAGTTTCTAGCAGATTATTAGCAGAAGGCCCAATAGAAAAAGAGAAAAGTTCTTTTTTAATAGGTGGTAGAGCTTCTTATGCACATTTATTTTTGCCCTTGTTTGATAATGATAACAAAGCCTATTTTTATGATTTAAATAGTAAAATTAATTATCGTTTAAATGATAGAAACAACCTTTTCTTATCCACTTATTTTGGTAAAGATGTATTTGGTATAAACGATAGTTTTGTAAATACCTATGGAAATTCGGTTGTAAACCTTCGTTGGAATCACCTGTTTTCTGATAAATTATTTTCTAATTTATCCTTAATCTACTCTGATTATTTTTACGGATTAACACTTGATTTTGTTGGTTTTGAATGGGATTCTGGAATCACAAATTTCAATCTAAAATATGATTTTAAACATTACATCAACAATAAATTCAAATTAAGCTATGGTATAAATAATATCTACATAAAATTTAATCCTGGAAAAATTATTCCAAATAGAGACGATTCTGGTATTGTTGCAGAAAAATTGATAGATAAATATGCCAACGAATTTGCTGCTTACATAGATGCAGAGCATAAAATTAGCGATAAACTGCGTTTGCAATATGGAGTTCGTTTTAGCAATTTTACAAGATTAGGTCAAGATGAGTTAAACACCTATCAAAATAACCAAGCCGTAATTTACGATAGCGAATTTAAAAAATACAAATCTGCAGTAGCTACAGGTACAGAATCTTTTAAAAGAAGTGATGTTATTGCAAGTTTTAACAACTTAGAACCACGTCTTTCTATGTCCTATATTTTAAATGATAATACTTCTTTTAAAGCAAGTTACAATAGGATGGCTCAGTATCTTCACTTACTTTCTAATACTGCCTCTCCTACTCCATTAGATGTTTGGACTCCTAGTGGAAAATATATCAAACCTCAGCTTTTAGACCAATTTGCAGTGGGTTATTTTAAATCTATAAAAGATAGCGATTATACTCTAGAAACAGAGTTTTTTTATAAAGACATTCAAAATAGAATAGACTATATAAATGGAGCCAATTTAATTGCTAACAATGAAATAGAAACCGTAATTTTAAATGGTAAAGCCAGAGCTTATGGTTTAGAGGTTTTATTTAAAAAAAATGAAGGCAAATTAAAAGGTTGGTTAGCATATACACTATCTAGATCTGAGCAATTAACAGCTGGAAGAAATGCTAGTGAAGCTGGAATTAATCAAGGAAATTGGTACAGCACTCCTTTTGATAAAACACATGATTTTTCTATAAATGCAAGTTATGAGTTAAACGAAAAATGGAAATTCAACTCTAATTTTGTTTTTCAAACTGGGCAACCCACCAATTATCCTGTTGGACAATATGAAGTGCAAGGCTTAAATGTTCCTATTTATGATGATAATAGAAGGAATGCAGACAGATTACCTGCCTATCACAGATTAGATCTTTCTGCAACCTTAACTCCAAGAAAAAACAAAAACAGAAAATGGCAAGGAGAATGGGTTTTTGGTATTTATAATGTGTATGGACGCCAAAATGCGGCTTCCATCAATTTTTTACAGAACAGAGAAACAATGAGAAATGAAGCAGTACAAACATCTATCTTTGGTTTAGTGCCTTCTGTAACTTACAATTTCAAATTTTAATTCGATGAAAAAGATATACATACTTCCTATTTTAATCTGTTTCTTTTTTGCAAATTGTGAAAAAGTAATTGATGTTAATGTACCTTCTACAGAGCCAAAACTTATTATTGATGCTGCTTTTGAAGTATATTTTAATCAAAATCCTGTAGTTGCAAATACAGTTGTTAAACTTAGAAAATCTGCAGATTATTTTAATGAAACTATTCCTGCAGTTACCAATGCAACCGTTTTTATCACAGATTTATCTGATAATTCTATCATAAATTTTAATGATTTTTTAGGCAATGGAAATTACACTCCAGTAAGTTCTTTTTTACCAAAAGATAATACAGAATACGAATTAACTGTTGTATATGAAAACCAGACCTATAAAGGAAAAGCAAAAAGGATAAAATCTGAGCCATTAACAAAAGTATCTCAAGGAGATAAAACATTGTTTTCTGGTAAAGAAACTGAATTAATAGTAGAGTTTCCTGATGATGGAACTAGAGAAGATTTTTATATTTTCGATTTTACAAATACTCTATATTTAGCTATAGAAGATCGTTTTTTTAATGGCTCTAACTATAATTTTTCATTTTTTTATCAAGAAGATGAAATAGAACTGCCAACAACTGTTACTATAAAAATGTCTGGAATATCTAAAGAATACTATACTTATTTTAGAGTTTTAATAGATCAAAGTGGTCAAAATGCAGGTGGACCTTTTCAAACAGTTCCTTCATCTTTATTAGGTAATATGATAAACACTTCTAAAGAAGAAAATTTTCCTTTAGGTTATTTTCATATTTCTGAAACAAGCACATACAATGTAAAGCTTGTAGAAAAAAATTAGCAAAAAAAATTTTATAAAATCCATTTAATAAAAAACTCATTAACATCCACAAGGTTTTTTAAAACCTTGAAAAAGAATACAAAAAAACAGTATTTTTGAACGATGGATTTTACAAAAACTACAGAACAAGATTCGAATTACAATCATCTAGAAAAGATGAGTGTTATAGAACTTTTAACCAACATTAATAAAGAAGACAAAACTGTGGCTTTAGCTGTAGAAAAAGCTTTACCACAAATAGAAAAAATTACAAATCAAGTAATTTTAAATTTTAAAAAAGGCGGTCGTCTTTTTTATATAGGTGCAGGCACTTCTGGTAGATTAGGTATTTTAGATGCATCTGAATGCCCTCCAACTTTTGGAGTTCCTCATGAATTAGTTGTTGGTTTAATTGCAGGTGGAGACGTTGCTATTAGAAAAGCTGTAGAATTTGCAGAAGATTCTACCAAACAAGGTTGGTTAGATTTACAAGCATATAAAATAGACAAGAATGATGTAGTTATTGGTATTGCTGCTTCTGGCACAACACCTTATGTTATTGCTGCTTTAGAAAAATGCAATGAAAACAATATTATAACTGGTTGTATTACCTGCAATAAAAATAGTCCTTTAGCAAAAGTTTCTCAGTTTCCTATAGAAGTAGTTGTAGGGCCAGAATTTGTTACTGGTAGCTCTAGAATGAAAGCAGGAACTGCTCAAAAATTAGTATTAAATATGATTTCTACTACTACCATGATTCAACTTGGCAAAGTAAAAGGCAACAAAATGGTAGATATGCAATTGTCTAATAATAAATTAGTAGAAAGAGGTCAAAAAATGTTAGCAAAAGAATTAAATATCGACCAAAAATTAGCAAATGAATTGCTACAAAAATTTGGGAGTGTAAGAAATGCTATAAAAAATCATAAAAAATGAGCACAAATTTAAATTTATTAGGAAAAGGTTTAAAATATTTAGGGTTTTTAATTTTACTTTTTATTGCATCTCCAATTGCACTAACTATGGGCTTTAAAGCCTTAAAAAAATTTGATAATACTTCTAATGAATTTTTATCTTATATAATTTTAGTGTTTGCAGCTTTGCTGATGATTTTTACCATTTTTTTCGCATTTAAAACCTTTAAAATAGTATTAAAAGCACTCTTCAACAATTAAAAAGAATGCAAAATTCTGACGGAATTATCATCATCCTTTCTTATCCAGATACTATTGTAAGACCTGCATATTGGGAACGCTCTAGTAAAATTTGGCCTTTACTTGGTATTGGTGGTAAGCATGCTGTACAAGCTGGTCATGCTGCATTATTATTGATAAAAAAAGGAACACCAGAAATTAATTATTTCGATTTTGGAAGGTATATTACCAGTTATGGCAATGGACGTGTACGCTCTAAAGAAACCGACCCAGAATTGGTTATTCCTATTAGTGCTAAGTTTTGCAATGATGCGCTTAGTAACGTAGAGGAAATTTTATTATGGTTAGATAAAAATCCAGAAAAAACTCATGGAGATGGTAGATTGGTTGCTACAATCAACACGCAAGTTAATTATGCAAAAGCATCCTATTTTATAAGTACTTTAATAAATTTAAGAGAAATTCCTTACGGAGCTTTTATAAAAAAAGGAACTAATTGTGCACGTTTTGTAACAGATGTAATTATAGCATCAACAACAAATAAAAAAATAAAATCTCATTTAAAAAACTCTAACTTATTTACACCAAGTCCTATTGGTAACGTAATAAAAGGCACATCAACCAATAAAATTTACAACATAGAAAATCAAAAAGTATCATTTTATAAAAACAGATCTATTCTTAAAGAATACAAAGAATCTTTTTTAAACAGGTTTGATAACGAACCCAATTTAATAGGCACAGAGTTGCCAAATACAACACTTTTTGAATTAAAAGATGGCACTTGGCTTGGTGGAATTGGAAGTGGTGCTTGGTTTAAAATGGAAAAACACATAAAAAATAACATTTATAAAGTTACAAGATTTACTGCTACAGGAATCAAAGATTTTGAAGGTTTATTTATTAATTCTAATAAAGATTTTAATTACAACCAACCTTATCATATTACCTACCCAACAACTTGTAAAGAAATACATCTTGTACAAAACTCTAAAACCTTTTGTTTAAATAGAGTAGAGAAAATTTCTCAAAAATCTACAAAATAAAAAGTTTTTGACTCATTTCATTTTTTTGTTAATTGTAATAAATCTATAATTTTACAATAACCAATAAATAGTATAGCTTTACAAAACAATCAAACAAAACACAACTATGTACAAAAAAATACTATTTATTTATTTACTTCTTTTATTTATGGCTTGTTATACTTTTTCTCAAGAAAAGTCTAATTTAGAGATAAAAAATTTAGTTGAAAGTTATAAAAAAGATAGAAGAGGTCCTTATTACAGAATTAAATGGTTTTGTAAAGATGGTAGTATTAGAGACCCCAAAGACCCTTGTCCAGATTCTATTGGAGGAGGTATACAACATGCAAGCTTTAAAAAATCTGCACTAAATTTAAGAAAAACAAATCACCTTTTTTTTGGAGAAATTTTAGCAGCTGTAAATAAAAATGATTTTTTAGATAGAGCACATAATTTTAGCAGATTAAAACAATACCAAATAGGACAGTATTTGGCAGGTGTAGATGATGGTTGGGTGCTAAAAAGAGGTCAGTTTTACAGAGGTTCTGTACAATCTGAAGATGAAGAAGCCTGGGGAAAAAGTTTTTTTGAAACAATTTTAAAAGATGACGATTTTTTAGAGGCTAATTATTATTTAATTAGACAATCTCTTAAAGATATTCCTCATAATGGAGATAGCAACATTGCTCAAGCTATGAGAAATGAGTCTAAAATATTGGCTGAGAAAATTCCTGATTTTATGGATTTGAGAATTAAAATTCATGGTAATCCTCAAAAATCAGATATATATTTAGTACAAAACTATATAAAGAAAAATGCATCTAAAATAAATAAATCAGAAAAAAAGCTTTTTGATAAACTTTTAAAAACAATGGACGCTTTTTACGCTCCATTAGATTATAAAACAATTGCTAAAGATATTTCAAAAATTAAGGATGATCGTAATTTATTAGAGCAGCTTAAGTACTTTGTAAATAAAGATAAATCTGACTTATCACCAAAAGATATTGCCATTAATATAACCGATAATTTAGAGTTTTTAAGAAAAAACATCACACAATTTAAAAACAGTAAAGATCGGTTACAGTTACTCGATTTAACCAATCAATTTGAAAAAATATTATTAATAGAAACACAAAATTGGAACACAGAAACATTGCAAGAAACCATCTTAAAAGCAGAAACTCTTGCTTGTGCTTCTTACGCAACTGGCTTAGTAGAAACTTGGGAATATGATATTGTAAGACCTATATTTTCTAACACATTAGCACAAGAAAAAACAACTTTAGGAGAATTAAATGCCTTAGTTGCAAATGCTAGAAGAATTGTAGAATGGAGTACTTCTTTAGTAAAGGCAAATTATCAAGAAGATGTAAATACGTATGCTGCTTTTGAACCCTTGGCTTATAGTTTTATAGATGATAGAATCAGAAATTCTATTACACTAAATTTAGGTGAAACAGTAAGTAAATTAAGTACCTATGCTGCTAAAACATCAAACATAAATAACAATGTAATGAGCATTCAAAACCAAGGTGCAATAAGAGGATTAAATCCTGGCTATGCCTTTGGTAAATTAATAGTTGTTGATGGGAATCCTGAAGAAGTAGAAGTAAACACAAACAACATTTATATCTTTCAAAAGCCACCATCAGATTTAAAACCTGTTGCAGGAATTATGACTGTTTCTGAAGGGAATTTAGTTTCTCATGTACAACTTTTAGCAAGAAACTTAGGAATACCTAATGCTGCTTTGTCCAATGAAAACTTAAAATCTCTTGAGAAATACAACAATCAAAATGTATTTTATGCTGTTTCTAGTAAAGGTAATGTCATTTTAAAATCAGAAAAAGACATGTCTGATGAAGAGCGTGCTTTGTTTAATAAAAAAGAGAGTACTAAAAATATGATAAAGGTTCCTACAGATCAATTAAAATTAGATGTGTCTAAGATTATTAATATGAGAGATGTAAAAGCTACAGATTCTGGTATTTTATGTGGCCCTAAAGCAGCAAATTTAGGAGAACTTAAAAACTTATTTCCAGAACAAGTGGTAGAAGGATTAATTATTCCTTTCGGAATTTTTAAATCTCACATGAACATGCAAATGCCAAATGAAGGAAAAACCTATTGGCAATATTTAAATGACACTTTTAAAAATGCAGATTCGAAAAAAAAGAATGGCGTTTCTGAAGAAAAAATAGAAAAATATTTACTTAAATCTTTACATAAACTGCATACATCAATTTTAAACATCAACTTAGATGATGCCTTTGTAAAAGATTTAAAAAGTAGTTTTTCATCAATATTTGGTGGAGAAATAGGTAGTGTTCCTGTTTTTTTAAGGAGTGATACCAATATGGAAGATTTAAAGGAATTTACAGGTGCAGGATTAAACTTAACACTTTTTAATATTTTAAAAGAAGAAAAAATAATTCAAGGAATTAAACAAGTATGGGCATCTGCTTATACAGAAAGAAGCTTTAAATGGAGGCAGAAGTATTTATTGAATCCAGAAAATGTGTATCCATCTATTTTAATCATACCAAGCGTAGATGTAGATTATTCTGGAGTAATGATTACAAAAGGAATTAACCAAGGTACAGAAAACGATTTAACAGTTGCTTTTAGTAGAGGTGCTGGAGGTGCTGTAGATGGACAATCTGCAGAAACAAGGTTAATTACAAAAAACTCTAGTTTTTTATTAAGTCCAGCAAGACAACCAGATTACATTAGATTACCTGCAACTGGTAGTACAAAAAAGTACTATACAACTTTTAACAAGCCAATTCTAAACAATCAAAATGTTTCGGATATCAGAGAGTTAGCCTCTGCAATTAGAAAGAAAATTGGTAATGATCATGCTGAAAAAAACCAAGCTTACGATGTAGAATTTGGTTTTAAAAATAATAAATTGTGGTTATTTCAAATAAGACCTTTTGTAGAAAACAAACAAGCAAAAAGTTCTGACTACTTAAACTCAATTACCCCAAAAGTAAAAATTAGTACAAGAATAGATTTATCAGAAAAAATATAAAATATGAAAAGTAAATACGTAGTAATAGTAGTGCTTATAATTGCCTCTTTTGGTTTTATGGAGTATCCAATAGATGGTTATGAATATTCAGGCATAAAACGTTTGTATCAAATTAGAAAATTTCAGTTAGACAGTGTTCGCTATCGAAGAATTCCTCCAGGAGCTTATAAAAAATGGAGTGATATAAAACTAAACCTCTTAAATAAAACTACAGATAGTGTAAATGATTTACTCATTTCTGACCCAGAATTTGAAAGAAAAATAAAACGTATAACTCCAAAAGGCAGGTACTCTTTAGCTGTAATGGATATGAGTAATCCAGATAATTTAAGATACGCAGCACATAGAGAAAATGCAGGATATCAACCAGGAAGTGTAGGTAAAATAGCTGTTTTATTAGCAGTTTTTGACCAATTAAGTAAACTATGTCCAGATTCTTTTGAGGACAGAATTGGCTATTTAAAAAACATAAAAGTTACAAGTAGATATTGGGGCTTAGGAGACCATCATACCATACCAATTTATGACATAGAAAAAAATAGGCTAACCAAAAGAAGAGTAATTGCAAGTGATGAGTTTTCTTTATTTGAATGGTTAGATCACATGGTTTCTGTAAGTAATAATGGGGCTGCAAGCATTATGTATAGAGAAGCAATGTTAATGGCAGCTTTTGGACAAGAATATTTTTTCTTAGATGCCGAAAAAGCAGAGAATTATTTTAAAGAAACTCCAAGAGATTCTCTTACAAACTTAGCAAATACAGTTGTAAATAAACCTTTAAGAGATTTAGGAATTACAGAAGACGAGTGGAGATTAGGAGGGTTATTTACAAGACCTCCAGGAAAATACGTTGGAAGAAAAGGAGGCAGTATTGGAAGTCCAAAAGGTTTGATGAAATTTTTAGTAAAATTAGAGCAAGGAAAGGTGGTAGACAAAGCTTCTAGTTTAGAAATGAAACGACTTTTATACCTTACAGATAGGAGAATTAGATATGCAAAATCAAGAAGATTAGACAGTGCTGCTGTGTATTTTAAATCAGGTAGTTATTATAAATGCGATCGAGAAAAAGACCCAAATTGCTCAAGTTATGCAGGTAATGTGTTCAATTATATGAACTCTGTTATTATTGTAGAACATAACAATGGTGTAAAATACATTGTTTGTTTAATGAGTAATGTTCTAAATAAAAATTCTGCAGGTGCTCACATGTATTTAGCTAGTAAAATTGATGATATTATAAACGTAGAAAGTAATATTATTAAAACTAAAATTAAAGAAGAAGATTACAAAGATGATGATGATGAGCAGGATAACTAATCTCTGTTTGTAATGATTGAGTGATACGTTTCTGTTGCAATTTTATAAACATTGTTGTTTTTAAATTTTTTTAATGGCAATAATAAAGAAGTTAAATTCTTGTTTTTAGATACCTGCAAATATCTAAGAGCAAGAATTTTTATATCTGCACTACCCATTCTTACAATTCTTTGCAATGATTTTTTTTCTGATAATAAATTTAAATCTATGCTAGGAGACTGGATATACTTTTTATCTGAAACATAATGCTCTATAATTGGCAGCACCATTGTTTTAATTTTTTTCTGTAAAATATTATCTAAAAATTCTAAAGAGTTTATTCTTGCTTCTTTAATTTCGCTTTTGATTCCTGCAAAAGTCATGGTAATATCTTCTTCATTATAAAGCAATGGCAAAAGGTTAAAAATATATTTTAAATTTTGATCAAGTAGTTTTTCTAAAGCAATAATTATATTTTTTCGCGCTTTATAAAGCGCTTGATTGTCCTTTAATTTTGTGTTTTCTAAATCTAAATTTATTTGGTGTTGCAATGAAAAAATAATTTCTATGGTATTTTTATAATAACTACTTTCTCTTAAAATTTGATTTTTAACAAACCTCCTACTTATTTGTAAATTTTGGTTTTTCTTTACTAGCTTTGTTAAAGAAATAGAAGCATTAACCCTTGTTATAGTATTTTTACTTCTTAGCAACCTGCTTAAAATTTTTACAGCTTTCTCATTATTAAAAGATTTAATTACTTTAGGAATATGTCTTTTAATTTTGGGAGGTAATTCATCCTTTTTATCAATATTTATAAGAATGTCTATAATTTTAGTTCCGTAATTGGTTAGTGCTTTTATAGCATCTTTTCTATGTTTTTTTTGAGCTAATAACCCTAACAAATCGTAAATAAAAACCTCATCAGAAGCTATACCTGCAGCAATCGTAGCAAATTTTACAATATATGCATTATCACTTTTAAGATACATATTTATGTATTTGTAATAAGGTTTTAAATTTGCAAAAGCAATACTCATTAACAAACCTGCTAAAACCTCTTCTCTTGCTTTTGAATTTTTAGAGGTTAACAAAGACATTTTACGCTCTAACCTATTTTCTAAATCATATTTTAAACTTAAGTTAGCATTGTTTGCACTGTGTTTTGCTAAAGACAGCAATGCTCCATTTGCAATATACTCGTTAGTGTGATCTAAATAAGTATTAAAAAAGGATTCGTCTGTAATTGGCGAATTTGCAATGATGTAGTCTAAAACAATATAAACCAACACATCATCTTTTACATTGACTAACTTTTTTACCTTATCTAAAATATTAATATTCTCAAAAGTGTCTAAGCACTCAATAGCTTGTGCTTTTATTTTGTTTGAAGGATGATCTAAAAGTGCAATAATCTCTTTATTAAAAGTAGCTTGTTTATAATCTTTTAAACGATCTAGTAAATTTAGTATTGATGATTCATCACCTGTTTTTAATACATTTTTAATTTCAGAAATTGTGTTTTCTTTTTTTCTGTTTTCGTTTTTAGTTTCATCAAAATTTACAAATTTTTGAATATTTGTTTTAAAAGATGTAAAGTAAGCTTCTCTTAAACGATAAATAAACAAAATCCAAACAAACGTAAAAAACAGAATAATAACAGTAATATAGGTAGTATCTAAATTTAACTTTCTAATTAAGAAGATTAATAAAAAACCTGCAAAACCTGTTGCAATACTATCTACAACTACATCTATATAAGATTTAGCTTGGTTTTTTATAACCATAGGAATTGGCATAACAGACAATTCTAATGCAGCTTTATTAAGAGATTGTTTTGCACTACCATCTATACCTTTAATTAAAACCAATACCCATAACTCTGGAAACGTTAAAAATAACAAACTACCAAATGCTATTGCTAAGGGTAAAATTAACAAAGTAGAAGAAACACCAATTTTAGTTAAAATTCTATTTGTTAAAAACAGTTGAATAACTAAAGCAACAACATTAAATGTAGAAAACCAAAAACCGAAGAAAGCTGCTAAATCATCTGAATTTGGTATGGCTTTATTGGCAAAATCACTAAACTGGAAATCTACTAATTTTGCTACAATAACTGCTACACCAGTTATAAGAGCTATGTAAGTTAAGTGTTTTGATTTTGAAATTAA
This sequence comes from Polaribacter sp. 2305UL8-11, assembly GCF_058147165.1. NCBI lineage: Bacteria > Pseudomonadati > Bacteroidota > Flavobacteriia > Flavobacteriales > Flavobacteriaceae > Polaribacter > Polaribacter sp. 2305UL8-11. The sequence continues at coordinate 50,990 of NZ_JBYVJW010000015.1, forward strand.
TCGTAAAGAAGAGTTTTCTATAACATCTTGGTTGGAAATTACCTGTTTTCTTTTAAAAGAATTTAAATATTGTATTCTTTCATCATATACTTTTTTTAATATGGGAATACAAATTAACATCAATAAAGATGCTAAAAATATAGCATATTCGTTTCCAAAATTTTTGGCAATGATGCTGGTTAAATATCCACCAAAAATACCCCCAGCAATTGCTCCTGCTCCTATAAAACCAAAGTTTCTTTTTGCTTCTCTTGCATTAAATACCATGTTTGCAAAAAGCCAAAATTGCGAGGTTGCTAAAACTGCGAATAAAGATATAAACACATAATAAAAATACAGAACCCAGCTACTTACCAAAGAGAATTTTAATACAATACTTAGTACTAAAAAACTAAAACTAAAAGTAAATAAAGAGATTACTGTAATTTTTACCAAAGAAAAATTTCTAATAGCTCTGTTGTAAAAATAAGAACTTAACACTGCAATACCTGCAACCATTAAATAACCAAATGGTAATTTATCTGCACCAAGTTTAGAAACAAAAAGTGCATTTACAGTTGGTTTTACAATAAGTAAAACTGTAATTACTATAAAAATATATAAAAGCATTAAAAAAGAGATGCGTATTTCATCATCTCTTAATCCAAAAGTTTTTGCTATTATCTTTTTCAATTTTGTGCTTTATAAATTTCTTATAAAGAACGTGATTTTTTTAATACCTTTTCTAATGGTCTTACTAAATTTCTAATTATTTGTTCTCCATAATCATTATCTATCAAAGCCACAATAATATACTTTCTTTCTGGCCCCCAAACCAATGCAGAGTCAGAATGGTAATTTCTCCAAGAACCAGATTTCCTATATACATCTGCATTTGGTGCAACTTTATCTAAAGTATTAACAAATTTATGGTGTAAATCTGGGTTTTTCATAATTGCTAGCATCTGCTTAGAACTCTCTGTGTTAATTAGGTTACCCAAAGCCAATTGATAATAAAAACTACAAACTTGTCTTGTAGTAGCTCCATGACTAAGACCTTTAATTGGGTCTGGACTTCTTTTACCAGCAGCTGCATAACGCTTTCCTACCCAAAGACCTCCACCAACTTCTTCATCATATAGTTTATGTTTTGGAGCTCTTAAAACTTGCTCTATTTTTTTGTATCCTAATCTATCAATCATTCTAGTAGAAGCTCTATTGTTAGATTTACTAATCATTAATCTTAGATCTGTTCTAATTTCTTTAGTGTCTTTTAACTCTCCTTTATCTATAGCATCCATAGCAGCTAATAAAATGGCAATTTTTGGTAAGCTTGCTGCATACATCATATAATTATCATTTAAACCAGCGTATTTAAAGTTTGTTGTATCACTTAAATCTACAATCCCAATAGACATTTGTTTTCCTTTAATTAATCTTTTCCAGGTTTCATTTTTAAAAATTTCTTTTTCTAAAAGAGATTGTAAAGACGTATTTTCTATTTCTTTTATAGGTTTTATATCCGTTTTTAACTCTATAGGAAGTGTCGTTTTTTTAATATTCTGATTTTTAAACTGCCACATGAATAGTGGATTTTGTGCTTTCATAAATAAAGACACCATCATTAATATTGTTGATAAAAAAATTATTTTCTGTTTTTTAATAAGCATAATATTTATTTAATATTTTGTTCTTATATAAGATACAATATATATGCCTTAAACCAAAAATTTAATGTTAAGATTATCTAAAAACCCTGTTAATACTAAGCTTTTAGTCAAATTATTAAGATTTATCAGATAAAACCTTTTCTTTTTTTGGTGTTGTAGGATTAAAACCAAAATCTGCATCTGGCAGCTCGATTCCTAATTGATAAATTATATAACCAATACTTGCAAAATGATGAATTGCATGACTGTGAGCTTGCATAAGTATAGCTCCTAAAGTATAATTGCTGATTGACACACCTAAACCTAAATCGTCATTCACAATTATTTCTTGTTGTAGTTCTGAGTCTTCTATTTTATTAAGTTGTTTTATGATATGTTTAAAATAGTCGAGTCCGAAATCTGTTTTTAACTCTATTGTTGCATTTCTTTTTCTTTTATTTAGGTAAACTGTTTTGCTTTCTAAACCATCTAAAACACAAGAAAAAACGTCTAAAACATGCCTTATATGACAACCAATACTTGAATAATAAGGTGCTACAGAGCTATTAGAGTATTCTTCATCAGAAATTGTATGTAATAATTTTATGCCTCTTTGTAGGTTTTTTTCAATCGCTTTAATCATAAATTCTATATTGAATTTTATCTGTCGTTAAAAGTTTGACCAATTTACGAGTTCTAAATCATTTTTTTTAAGATAATTACAAATGAATTGTAAACATCTTTAAATCAAAAACATACAATAAAATCCTCAGCATTTAATAACTTATTCTAATAGTATTTTATTTTTTTGGCACGTTCTTTGAAAATATGATAATCAAATGCGAAAGCCGAAAAGCAAAAAGAGTAGGCAAAACCCTTAAAACCATATATTATGAAAAGAGGTTTACTTTTATTACTAGGAATGTTTGTAATGGTTTCTACTGCTGAAGCGAAAACAAGCGACAACTTACCAGACAGATTTGGGTTTAATTACTCGTATGATAACTCAGTTAATTTTGTAGAACGAGGCGTAGAATTTTTCATTTTTACCAATGGTGAATTCGATTTTGATACTAATTATAACAATATATATTATGATTATTATGGAAGACCCATAAGAAATAATAGAGGAATTACTATTGGCAGAGATTATAGAGGAAGAATTAACAGAGTAGGAAGCGCATTTATTAATTATGATAGATATGGAAACGTAACAAGAATTGGAAACGTTTTTATGAGATATTACAGAGGAAGATTAACAAATGTAGGAAATTTAAGAGTACGTTATAACAGAGCTGGTTATCCTGCTTTTTACGGAAATGTAAGAGACAATTTCTACTACAATAACGGAATTAGAATTAATTTAAATATTGGTGATATATGTGATTATAATGATGCGTATTTCTTTAGAAATGATTTTAGAAGAAACTATTCTCAAATAAGAGAAGACAGAAACTACTATTACTACAGAGCAAATAAAAATGCTAAAATTGGTAAAAGAAGTCAAATACTTAGAAGAAGAAAGCCAGCTGCTGTAAACACAAAAAGAAAAACAGTTACAAATAGAAGAAGTAATTATTCTTACAGAAAACCAAGTACAACAAATTCTGGAAGAACAATTTTTAAAGATAAAAGAAACACAACATCTACAAATAGAAAACCTGCAAATACAGATTCTAGAAGAAGAAGAGTAACTACAGAAAAGAGAAAAAGTAACAATTCTATTGTAAGAAAACCAAATAGATCTACAAGTAGAGATAAGGTTTCTAAATCTAGAAAAACAGAAAAAAAAGAAAATACGAATAGAAGAAGAAGAACATTGTAAAAGTTATTTTTACAATACCAAAAAGAGGTTTTGACTTTACAGTTAAAACCTTTTTTTGCTTTTAGCATCGTTTTTCACACATATCAACCTATTTACACACTAATAACTACAACACATACAATTACTACTATGTTCCTTCTTTATTTTCTTTAAATTTGAAATAAAGAACTATGAAAAAAACACTACTTATTGTATCTTTTCTGATAACAGTTTCAATGCAAATAAACTGTCAAATTGTTCAAAAATTAGATTCTGTTCATTTATTTTCTTGGGATACAAATTCTGGAGATTGGAGGCACAATACAAGAGAAATTTTAACTTTTGATAATTCAGGCAATAAAGAAACAAAATACCTCAGATTAAACCTTTCTAATTCAAATTGGACTAACTTTTATCAAACTTTAAACAAGTATAATGCTGCCAACAATTTAACTGAAAAAGTTTTTCAAACTTGGGATGTTACTACTAATAATTGGAAAAACGGTTCTAAAGACTCTATAAATTATACAAACAGTAAAAAAAGTAGCGAATTTAAGTATCTCTATTTTTCAGATAAATGGAATGAAAAATTAAATAAAAAATATACTTATACATCAGAAAAACTTACTGAAGAAATAGAACAAAAAAACAACAGTACTTTTACTTCAATGGTAAATAGTGCAAAGATTTTTTACATTTACAATAGTAACCAGTTAGCAGAAAAAGTAGTGCAAAAATGGTTAGATTGGGCAAACATTTGGGAAAATGACGAAAAGATTATTTACGAATACCAAAATGGAAAACTATTAAAAGAAACAACTGTTGGCTGGAGTGTATCAAAGCAAACTTGGGGAACTACTGGCTATAAAAAAATAGATTACACTTACAATTCTGATGATTTAATATTGGAGTCTATATCAAGTTCTTTTAATGCTAGTGCTAATGATTTTAGTGGTGTAGACAAATATAGTTACACCTATTCTACAAACCAAATAATTACCACGCATCAACAAAAGAGTTTAACAAGTGACGTTTGGAATAACTATGCTCAACAAATTAGAAAATATGACGATGATAATAATTTTACAGAGCATATTTATCAAAATTGGAATACAACTTTGAATGATTGGAAAGGTTATTTACGTTTGGTTTATTTTTGGTCTGATGCAGTTGCATTTTCGTTAAACATAGAAAAAACATCTCAACCAGTTACTGCAAATGTGTTTCCTATTCCTGCTAAAGATATTTTAAACATTCGTTTTTTAGAAAAAATGAATGTTGCTTCTACACTGTTCTTTTATGATATAAATGGAAAAGAACTGTTTAAAAAAAGCATAAACGTTAATGAGCAAAAAGTATCTATAAAAATACCCGAGTATAATGGCACTATTTTGTTTTTAAAAATAACAAATAGATTGGGGAGCAACACTTATAAGGTTTTGATTGACAAATAATTTAGGCTAATTATACAGAGAGTGTAATAATTGGGTTTGTTTTTAGCTTTGAAAAAAGCTAATTTCGTTTTTGTTTTAATTAGTTAATTAGTTAATTAAAACTCGATACCAAAATTAGATTATCAAACATTCAAAAAAACTATGAGAAAGAATTTAATTTTTGCTGTTATTACACTATTTGCTTTTCAAATTAATGCTCAGACTCTTAACAAAAAAATTGAAAAATTGTTAGAACTAGATGGAAGTATTAGCAATATAGAAAATCTAATAACTAAAACTATTAAATATCAAAAACAAAGTAATTCTGGAATTTCAGATCATTATTGGAAAGGTTTGTCTAACAAAATTAATACAAAATCGCTTACTGAATTTAAAGCAATAGTTACACCAATATATTCTAAAATCTACTCAGAAACTGAAATTGATAACCTTATAAATTTTTATAACTCAAAAACTGGAAAATTAATTTCTGAAAAGCAACCTATTATATTAGAAAATTTAAGTCTACCATTAATGCAGTGGTCACAAAATTTAAGCTCATACATAATAGAAGAAATTGAGAATAAAGGAAAGAACAAATCAAGTTCAGACGAAATAGAAAAATTCAAAAATGATTTTAAATCGAAATATGGATTACAAATACTTAATTTAAACGAACTTGCTATAGACCAAGAATACAATTTTGGTTCATTATTAGTTGATTTTGGTAAAACAGACGGAAAAAGAGATATTACTAAAATTATAAAAGTAAAGAATAACTCAAACAAAGAAATAACATTTGATAAACCTTTATTTTTAATAAATGACGATTTCCAATTTGATTGGGGTAATAAACCTGTAAAAGTTGGAGAAACAAGAGATTTAAAAATTACTCTAATTGCAGAACAAGCAGAAAATCAAAGCTATTCTTCTTTTACTATAATATCTAGTGAAGGAAACAATATTCCTATAGGAGTTAAATATAATGCCCCTGAAAAAAAGTTAAGTTATGAGATTTCTACTAATAAATTAAAGTTAAAAAAACTAAAAAATAAATTATCAAATCCATATATATTTATTTTAAAGAATGTTGGAACAAAGGACTTTCACATTTCTAATATAGAAATTGACAAAAAAGTTGCTTATTTAAATTATAGTAGGGAAACAATTAAGCCAAATCAAATCATAGAAATTAGAGTTATTATTTCAAAGGAGCTATTAAAGAAACAAAATATTAAAGATTTGAAAATAAATTTGAAAGTTAATTTAGCGAAAGGAAGTAAAAGTAATTTTAGGAATTATTCCAATGAAACAATAGAATTAAAAATTGAATAAAAACTATGCATTTATAGTATCTAAAAAAATAGTAATATTATCTTAAATAAAGGTTGTTGCATATTTTGATACTTTTGAATTTTCTCATACAAAATCGAAGTTTTTTAAAAACAAAAAACGATAAAGAAATTCAAAAATTATCTAATACTCAAAAACTCCAAACTCACTTTTAATAGTCAATTTTTTACTATCAGAAGCCTCTACTCTACCCACAATTTGTGCTGCTACATTATAAGATTTTGAAATTGCAATAATATCTTGTGCAATTTCTGGAGAAACATATAACTCCATTCTGTGCCCACAATTAAAAACTTGGTACATTTCTTTCCAATCGGTTTTAGATTGCTCTTGTATTAATTTAAATAAAGGCGGAATTGGAAATAGATTGTCTTTAACAATATGCAAATCATCAACAAAATGTAAGATTTTTGTTTGTGCACCTCCACTACAATGTATCATTCCATGAACATTATCTGCAGCATATTTTGATAAAATTTCTTTGATTATTGGTGCATACGTTCTTGTTGGAGACAACACTAATTTACCAGCATCAATAGGAGAATTGGCTACTTTGTCTGTTAATTTTGTATTTCCAGAATACACTAAATCTGCTGGAACTGCTGCATCAAAACTTTCTGGATACTTGTCTGCCAAATATTTATGAAAAACATCATGTCTTGCAGAAGTTAATCCATTAGAGCCCATACCTCCATTATATTCTGTTTCGTAAGTTGCTTGTCCAAAAGATGCTAAACCAACAATTACATCACCAGCTTTTATATTTGCGTTGTCTATAACATCAGTACGTTTTATTCTTGCAGTTACTGTACTATCTACAATAATGGTTCTTACCAAATCACCAACATCTGCAGTTTCTCCTCCAGTAGAATGTATGGTTACTCCAAATTTTTTCAAATCATCAATCAATTCTTCTGTACCATTAATAATTGCTGATAATACTTCTCCTGGAATTTTGCTTTTGTTACGTCCAATAGTTGACGATAACATAATATTATCTGTTGCACCCACACACAATAAATCGTCTATATTCATAATTAACGCATCTTGTGCAATGCCTTTCCATACAGAAACATCTCCAGTTTCTTTCCAATACATGTAAGCTAAAGAAGATTTTGTTCCTGCTCCATCTGCATGCATTATTAAACAATAATCATCATCATTGGTTAAATAATCGGGTACTATTTTACAAAATGCTTTCGGAAATAAACCTTTGTCTATATTTTTAATAGCATTGTGTACGTCTTCTTTGGATGCAGATACACCTCTTTGTGCATAACGTTTAGAAACTTCTTGACTCATGTTGTTGTGTTGTAAGTTGCAAATTTAGACTTTTGCTTAAAAAAAACAGAAGAAAATTAGCAGGAATTTTGTTATTTGAAATATTGACTAGACTATGTGTTTTTTTTATAAATAATAGTTATCACAGAGCCTTGTGTATAAAAAGCCTTTAGTACTTTTTAAAAAACTTCCTTATCGGTTTTGCAATTTGCGTTAGGGATTGAAACAGCATCCTTTTTATGCAGAACTCAATTCTGAGTCTGTCCATTTAAATTCAAATACTTTTGTCTAAATGAAAGATGCTGAACTACATTCAGCATAAAAAGATATAGTGGAAAGCCCGACCTTTAGGGAACGCCCAAATAATTTTATTTAGTAAACAACAATTCTCTATACTTAGTTAATGGCCATAAATTATCATCTACCATTGTTTCCAGCTTATCACAATGATAACGAATTTGTGATAAAAACGGATTTACTTTTTTACAATAGTGCTCTGCAATTTCTAGTCCTGTTTTTTTGTTTGCTTTTTTACGTTCGTTTTCCATTTCTATTACCAATGCATTAATTTTTGTAATATGATTAGAAATAGTCATGATTAATTCTATTTGCTCTTTTGCAATATTTTTATATTCTTCTTCAAAAATTTCTTTTAGGTTTTTGGTGTTTTCTAACAGTGTATTTTGATAAATAATAGCTGTGGGTATAATATGATTTCTAGAAATATCTGCTAAAACTCTGCTTTCTATTTGTAACTTTTTAGTATAGGATTCTAGTGCTATTTCGTAACGAGCGTCTATTTCTATTTTACTCATTACCTCCATTTCTTCAAAAAGATCGATACTATTTTTAGAAATTTTTATTTTTAATGCTTCTGGAGTATTTTTATTATTGCTTAGCCCTCTTTTTTTAGCTTCTTTTTCCCAAGAAGCTCCATATCCATCACCTTCAAAACGAATGGCTTTAGAATCTTTTATATATTCTCTTAAAATATTAAAAATGGCTTCATCTTTTTTTAGTCCTTTTTTATCTATTAGAGCATCTACTTCTATTTTAAATTCTTTTAGCTGTTTGGCTACAATAGTATTTAAAACGGTCATTGGCACTGCACAATTACTTAAAGAACCTACTGCTCTAAATTCAAATTTATTACCAGTAAAGGCAAATGCAGAAGTTCTGTTCCTATCTGTATTGTCTAACAATATTTCTGGAATTTTACCAATAATGTTTAGTTTTAAATCTGTTTTTTCTTGTGGTGATAATTTTCCTTTAGTTACGTTTTCTAACTCATCTAACACTGCAGATAATTGACTACCAATAAATACAGAAATAATAGCTGGTGGGGCTTCATTAGCACCTAATCTATGATCGTTACTTGCAGAGGCTATTGAGGCTCTTAACAATTCTTCATACTTGTAAACTGCTTTTATAGTATTTACAAAAAAGGTTAAAAATTGTAAGTTTTTCATTGGAGTTTTTCCTGGACTTAGCAAATTGGTTCCTTTGTCTGAAGACAAAGACCAATTATTATGTTTACCAGAACCATTTACCCCCTCAAAAGGTTTTTCATGGAATATGACTTTAAATTTATGTCTTCGAGAAACTTTCTGCATTACATCCATTAACAAAGAATTGTGGTCTACAGCTAAGTTGGCTTCTTCAAAAATGGGTGCTACTTCAAATTGATTAGGTGCTACTTCATTATGCCTAGTTTTTACAGGTATACCTAACAACATACATTCTTGCTCTAAGTCTTGCATAAAACTCATGGCTCTAGCAGGAATAGTTCCAAAATAATGATCATCTAACTGCTGACCTTTTGCTGGGATATGCCCTAATAATGTTCTACCTGTTAATTGAATATCTGGTCTTGAAAGTGCTAGTGCATCATCAATTAAAAAAAACTCTTGTTCCCAACCTAAAGTAGCACTTACTTTAGACGCATTTTTATCAAAGTATTTGCAAACTGCTGTTGCATGGGTATCTATGGCTTGTAAAGCTCTTAATAATGGGGTTTTATTATCTAAAGCTTCTCCTGTATAAGCTACAAAAATAGTAGGAATACATAAAGTTGTTTCGTAAATAAATGCTGGTGATGTTGGATCCCAAGCTGTGTAGCCTCTTGCTTCAAAAGTATTTCTAATACCTCCATGAGGAAAACTTGAGGCATCTGGCTCTTGTTGTACTAATTGCTCTCCATCAAACTTTTCCATTGCCAAACTACCATTTATAGACTCAAAAAAAGCATCATGTTTTTCTGCTGTAGCTCCTGTAAGTGGCTGAAACCAATGTGTATAATGAGTTGCGCCTTTAGACATTGCCCAATCTTTCATACTTACTGCAACTTGGTCTGCAATTTTACGATCTATTTTAGTTCCATGCTCTATAGCATTCATTACACTTTCGTAAGCAGAACGTGTAAGATACTGTTGCATAGCATGTTTATTAAAGACATTTTTACCAAAAAGGGTCGATCTTTTTTCGACTTGAGCCACTTTTAAAGGTGTTCTATGCAGTGTTTCTTGCAATGCATTAAATCTAATCCTTGACATATTAGTAATATTTTGTACTTATTTTTAATTTTATACAAATATACCCTTTCAAAATTAGGGATAAAATTATTTTTAATTGATTTTTAAAATTTTACCCCTCTTTTTTTTGATATGTAGTTAAATTATTTGATTTTTGCATCAGAAACATCACATAAACAATTACTTATATTATGGCAAAAATTAAATTAGAATACATTTGGCTTGATGGTCATTTTCCTACTCAGAACATGAGAAGCAAAACAAAAGTAGAAGAACATGATAACTTTCAAGGTACTGTTGAAGAGTTAGATAACTGGTCTTTTGATGGAAGTTCTACAGAACAAGCTTCTGGTGGATCATCTGACTGTTTATTAAAACCTGTAGCTATTTACAAAGATCCTGTTAGAATTAACGGATATTTAGTAATGTCGGAAGTTTTAAGTGCAGATGGAACACCACATCCTTCTAATGCAAGAGCTCAAATTGATGATGATAATGATGATTTTTGGTTTGGTTTTGAACAAGAATATTTCTTAATGGACACGAAAACAGATTTACCTTTAGGTTTCCCACGTGGAGGATTCCCAGGTCCACAAGGTAAATATTACTGTTCTGTTGGTGGTAGATATACTTGGGGTAGAGATTTTGTTGAAGAACATGCAGACTTATGTATTGAAGCTGGTTTAAATTTTGAAGGTATTAACCAAGAAGTTGCTCCAGGTCAATGGGAGTTTCAATTATTTGCTAAAGGAGCAAAGAAAGCTGGGGACGAAATTTGGATTGCTCGTTATTTATTAGACAGATTAACTGAGAAATACGGATATTATATTGAATATCACCCAAAACCTGTAAAAGGAGACTGGAATGGTTCTGGTATGCATGCAAACTTCTCTAACACTACTTTAAGAACTTGTGGTTCTAAAGAGGTTTATGAAAAAATTTGTGAAGCTTTTAGACCTGTTACAAAAGAACATATAGATGTTTATGGAGAATTTAATGACGAGCGTTTAACTGGTTTACATGAAACTGCTCATGTTTCTGATTTTTCTTATGGGGTTTCAGATAGAGGAGCTTCTATTAGAATTCCTATTATTACAGTAGAAAAAGGATGGAAAGGTTGGTTAGAAGACAGAAGACCTGCTTCTAATGGAGATCCATACAAAATTGCTGGTAGAATTATTAAGACTGTAAAGTCTGCTGATATTTAAGCCGCATTTTATAAACATAAAAAAAGGTTCACTTTTACAAAAGTGAACCTTTTTTTATACTCTTCTTTCTTATTTAGATAGTTAAAAAGATAAACAAACCATAAGCTGCTAATAGAATAATACCATCTTTCCAATTTAAGCGATATCCTTTTGGAAAAAATACCAGAGGAAGAATTATAAAAGAAATTCCTAGCATCCAAAAAATATCATTTGTTAATAATCCTTGATCTTTTACAGTAACTGGAGTTATTATAGAGGTAATCCCTAAAACTGCTAAAATATTAAACATGTTAGAACCTATTAGGTTACCTAAAGAAATAGCTTTTTCTTTCTTTAAAACAGCTATTACAGATGCTGCCAATTCAGGTATACTGGTTCCTATAGAAACTACAGTTACACCAATTACCCTCTCACTAACACCAAACTCTTCTGCTAAAGAGGTTGCTCCTTTTATCAATAATTCTGAACCACCCCAAAGACCCACTCCTCCAAGCACCAAATAAAGAACAATTTTATATAAAGCTAAGGGTTCATCATCTTCTGGTAATTCATCTACAACAGCTACTTTTTGAAAACGCAATAAGTAAATTAAAGAAACAATTAAAAAAGCAAACAGAATAATACCTTCTGTTTGTGTAATTACCCCATCTCCACTTAAAAAAAAATACAATAGTACAGATGCAACCATCATGAGTGGCCAATCTGTTTTATAAAAGCTTTTCTGTACCTGCATTGTACCTAATAATAAGGTAATTCCTAATACCAATCCTAAATTTGCAATATTAGAACCAATTACATTTCCTAACGCTAAATCTGATGAGCCTCTTAAAGCTGCTCTAATACTAACTATTAATTCTGGTGCAGAAGTTGCAAAAGAAACTACAGTCATTCCTATTACTATTTTAGGAATGTCTAATTTTAAGGATAATGCAACTGCTGATTTTAAAAGCCAGTTACCACCAAAAATCAACAATAATAAACCGCCAATTATTAATAAAAAATTCATCAAATTTATTTTTTGACGAAGATACATTTTTATCACTTTAGAGTAAAGCTAAAAATGAAAAGAGAAAAAAAAGGTATTTTAAAAACCATTTCTCCTTTACTTTTTAAAAAACAAACTTTTTACCCCTTTACTTTGTTACATAATTTATTTTTTTAATACATTTTAGTTTTAATTTAAAACTAAATTAAAGGTATAATGGTTTATTATTTAAACTAAAATAGCTTTTTGTATTATAAATAGAAAATCAAATTGACAAATACCTATGAAATCGTTTGGTAGAACTATTTCAATCCTCATATATTGTGAAAACAATTTCGAAATTAACCTAATTTACTAACTAAAAATTCTAACTATTATGATACTAATCTTACTAAAGTTTATTAAAACAATCTCTCTAATTATTTTACAAATTTTATTTTAATTATTTAAAAAACATCAACTAACCAATTATTTACAAGAAGAAGAAGAAGAAGAAGAAGAAGAAGAAGAAAACTTGATTTTAGACAACTCAATCTATTTGTAAGGTTGAGTTGTTAATTTTTCAGTAAATTTGATTTATAATTTACAATTGATGAAAAAACAGCTTTTTAAGATTCTTGCGAAAATAAATAAATTGATACTACCTTCTTATACAAAAAAAGGGCTGGATATTTCTAAAGCATCAAAAGTACAATTAGCAATAATTGGCTGGAGGGCTTTTGTAACTCAAAATTCTCTAGATTAACACTTAAACTAATTATTATGGCAACAGAACACATTAAAGTATTTTCAGGCTCTTCTATCTTAGTTAGAGGACTACAAAACTTACTGGACCAACAAAAAATTCATTATATTATTAAAGATAAGTTTGAGTCTGCAAGATTAGCAGGCTTTGGAGAACAAATGAATTCTGTAGAGCTACATGTTTTAACTACAGATAAAGCTAAGGCAGCAACTATTGTTAATGAATATAAGAAAGAAATAAATTCATAAAAAACATGAATTGTTTTTATATTTCAAAAAATAGCAGTTATATTTGCACCCGCAAAAAGGCCATGTGGCGCAACTGAATAGCGCACTTGATTACGGCTCAAGAGGTTGCAGGTTTGAATCCTGCCATGGTCACAAAAACTCATCTTTTTTAAAGGTGAGTTTTTTTTTATTTAGACTAAAATTATTCGAAAATTAAAAAGACCTTGAAAAAAATTCAAGGCCTTTTTGTCTAACCAAACTTAGCATTAAAACTAACTACTACTATCTTTATGTATTTTTCTTGATCCGTATATCATTGCTACTATAAATAACAAACCTGTAAGACCATCTATAGGTAAACCTGGAGGTGGTGGAGGTGGCATTGGTGGTGGCACTACTTGACCATATCCAACTAACGGAAATAGAATTAATATTATTATTAAAATTCTTTTAAACACCTTTTATCTTTTCTTATTTATATGACCCTTTTTATTTCTAAAAGTCACAACAAATAAAAATAAAAAGTATCTTTTTAAATACTTTTTTCGGTGAGATGCAGTTTAGTGAAGATATTGCTTAATCATTAGTCGATGTTCGGGAATACTTTTATCGTATTTCTTTACCAACAACTCTAGTATTTCTGGTGCTTCAAAGCCAATTTCTTGGATAGATTTATACCTAGCAACATATAAATTATAAAAATTGTTTTCTTTTTCAAAAATCAAAAAATGAGTAGCATTTAACTCTGTATAGCTAATTTCATTTCCAGAAAAAGTGTGAGATTCATCAGCAAAGAAATCTGAAAATTCGTAATATTTAAAAACGTTCTCCATTTTAAACCAATTCTGCAGATAAGCCCAATTGTAATAGTTTAGAACATCTTGGTTCTAAATCTTTATATTCTCCAGATTTTACAGTACATTTTCCTTTATAATGTACCAAAATAGTACATTGTTCTGCTTGCTCTAAAGTATGGTCGCAAACATCTATTAAAGACTCTATAACAAAGTCAAAAGTATTTACATCATCATTGTGCAAAACAATTTCATGTTGATGTGTTTCTTGCTCTAAAACATCAACTTCTTCTTGAATTTTTTCTTTTGTACTCATCTTACAAAAATAACGAATATTTTTTACTCTTTATTATATTTTAAAGCTACCCAGTTATTTCTTTCTATATGGTTCTCTAATTTTAATCCATATTTAGATACTTCTGCATCTATGATTGGAATATCTTCTTGATAAAAACCACTTAGTAATAGAACACCTTTTTCATTTAAGCAGTTGGTATAAATTTTCATGTCCATTAACAAAATATTTCTGTTGATGTTGGCAATAATTACATCGTATTTTTTATGAATTAAAAGTGATGAATCTCCTTCGTAAACTAAAATGTGATTGCAATTATTTCTTTCAACATTTTCTATAGAATTCTCATAACACCAATTATCAATATCTATTGCATCTATAGGTTTTGCTCCTTTCATTTCAGCAAAAATGGCTAAAATTCCTGTTCCACACCCCATGTCTAATACTTTTTTATTCTCTAAATCTAATTGCAATAAATGTTGCACCATCATGTGTGTTGTTTCATGATGACCTGTACCAAAACTCATTTTTGGTTCTATAACAATATCGTATTTTAAATTAGGATTCTCATGAAATGGCGCACGAATACTTACCAAATCATCAACCTGAATAGGTGTAAAATTCTTTTCCCATTCTGCGTTCCAATTGGTTTGTGCTACTTCTTTTAGATTATATTCAATAGAAAATTCGTCTGAATTTAAAACAAAAATATTTTCTAAAAAATTTGAATTCCACTCCATTTTTTGAATATAAGCTGTAACTCCATCTTTATTTTCTACAAAACTTTCAAAACCTACATTGCCTAATTCTGCAATTAAAATTTCTGTTGCTGGTTCTTTGGGTGAAACTGTAAAATTGTATTCTAGGTAAATATTATCCATAATTGTTATTCAAAAAAAATGCATCAAGATTTAAAAAATCTTGATGCAAATTTATTGTAAATATCTTTAATTTCTTTGCTTAAATGGCTTTAATAATTCCTGTAAAATCATCTACATTTAAGGCTGCTCCTCCAATTAAACCTCCATCTACATCTGGCTTTAAAAAAATTTCTTCTGCATTTGCTGGTTTTACACTTCCTCCATATAAAATAGAAACTCCATTTGCTACATCTTTAGTATACTTTTTCTCTATAATACTTCTAATAAAAGCATGCATTTCTTGTGCTTGTTCTGCACTTGCAGTTTCTCCAGTTCCAATAGCCCAAACTGGTTCATAAGCTAAAATAATGCTTTTCCAAGCATCAGATTCTAAATGAAATAATGCGTTAGAAAGTTGACTTTCTACAACTGCAAAATGATTATCAGATTTTCTGTCTTCTAATAATTCTCCGAAACAAAAAATAGTTTCTAATTTATTTTCTATAATTGCATCAACTTTTTTAGCTAATGTTTCATCGGTTTCATTAAAGTAGGTTCTTCTTTCTGAATGTCCTAAAATAACTGTTTCTATACCAATTGCTTTTAACATATCTGCAGAAATCTCTCCTGTGTAAGCACCGTTTTTAGCTTGGTGCATATTTTGCGCTACAACTTCTACCTTAGAACCTTTGGCAGTTTTTACAGATGAAGATAAGTTTACAAATGTAGGAGCAACAATTACTCGAGTATTTTTTAGTTCTTCTTTTTTGATCGATTTTTTCAAATCTTTAATCAATTTTTTACTCTCTTTCTTGTTGTTATTCATTTTCCAGTTTCCTGCTACAATCTTAGTTCTCATAATTGGTATTTTATCACCTAAAAAAATAGGCCTTTATTATCTACTTTAATTTTGATGTAAATTTAAGAAATGGAAAAACAAAAATCATTGAGAAATGTAAATAGTTACTAAAACGATTTATATAGCAGCTTTTAAAGCTTCTGCTATCTTTTTATCTGATGCATTTGTTGCTTTAAATAGTGCTATTTTTCCATTTTCATCAATAACCATATATCTAGGAATCCAACCCAAACCAATAAAATCTACTAAATCTCCATCTTTCATTCCTTTTGGCAAATTATAGTGTTCTCCTTTAATATTATAACGCTGTATACCTCTTTTCCAAGAATCATTTCTTTTATCTACTGATAAAAATAAATATATAACATTTGGAAATTGGCTTTGTAATTCCTTCACTTTTGGCACCCCCTCTATACAATCTCTACACCAAGAAGCCCAAAAATCTATCAAAATTTTTTTTCCTTTGTGTTGATTGATTATTTCTTGAAAAGAATATGTGTTATTATCTAATGAAACTATATTATCATTTAAAGCTTTTTCTGAAAATTGAGTTGGCTTTTCTAAACTACAACTCATTAATGCCAATAAAATTAATATTGATAACTTCTTATACATATATTGGTTTATAATTTCTGTCTTGAAAATTCTATTTTACTTACAGTTTGCAAATATAATTAACAACAAAAATACCTACTTTTGCATAACTTATAATTATCTGATGACAACACAAAATTTAGTAGCTCAAATTAAGAAAAAGAAATCCTTTTTATGTATTGGATTAGATGTAGATTTAAACAAAATACCAGTACATCTTTTAACTAAAGAAGATCCTATTTTTGAATTTAACAAAGCAATTATAGATGCAACTCATCATTTATGTGTGGCTTATAAACCTAACACCGCTTTTTATGAAGCTTATGGTTTAAAGGGATGGAAATCTTTAGAAAAAACAATTCAATATTTAAATAATAATCATCCAGAAATTTTCACAATTGCTGATGCAAAACGTGGAGATATTGGCAATACTTCTACCATGTATGCCAAAGCTTTTTTTGAAGATTTAGCCTTTGATTCTGTTACTGTTGCTCCTTATATGGGTAAAGATTCTGTAGAACCATTTTTAGCTTTCGAAAATAAGCATACCATTATGTTAGCTTTAACTTCAAATGATGGTGCTTTCGATTTTCAAACTAAAAAAATAGATGATAAAGAGTTGTATAAAACTGTTTTAGAAACTTCTAAAAACTGGAAAAACTCAGAAAACTTAATGTATGTTGTTGGAGCTACTAAAGCTGAATATTTTAAAGAAATTAGAAAAATTGTTCCGAATTCTTTTTTACTAGTTCCTGGGGTAGGTGCACAAGGTGGAAGTTTAGAAGATGTTTGTAAATTTGGGTTGTCCAAAAACATTGGACTTTTAATTAATTCTTCTCGTGGAATTATTTATGCTTCAAAAGAACATAATTTTGCTGAAGATGCTGCTTTAAAAGCGAAAGAGTTGCAAGCTCAAATGGCTTTATTTTTATAGTCTTTTGTTGTTTAATTAGGCAATTTCTTTAAATTTAATATCTAAAAAAATGTATTTAGAAATAAATATGCTTTTATTATAAAAATTTTTCTATAAAAAAACCACCTCATTGAGGTGGTTTTAATTTATAAATACTAACTATTATTTATTTTGATCTGCTTCTGTTAAATTTGGATTAGCATCTATTTCTGCTTGTGGTATTTTCCAAATCCAAGCATTATTAACAGATGGCTTAGCTTGCATAAATCCATTCTGATACAATACTTGAGAAGCACCTGAATTAGTTAAATCTATTCCAACATCCCAACGAATATGATCATGCCAGCTAAATCCTTCACCATATAATTCTACATATCTTTGAAATTTAATTTGATCCATTAACTTAGCTTGAGTATCAAAAACTGTAGCATCATAAGCAGAATCTCTAGCTCCACCCAAAGTACTTAATGCAGCTTGAGCTCCAGCAATATCTGGCGTAGGCAACATAGCTTTTGCTTCAGCCTCAATTAAATACATTTCAGAAGCACGCATATGTATTACATCATCTGGATCGATTGTTCCAGGATTTTTCTGTAAAAACTTTACATGCATATATGGGTGTGTATTATGCCTAGAAGTCATCCCATACTTATTTATAATAGCTGCTTTTGCAGCATCAAATGAAGCTTTATCATTGTAATTAGGATCTTGAGTAAAACTACCTCCTTGACCATTTGAAGCTGCAGAATTTGTATTAGGAGCCATTGGTAAAAATACATCTCTACGATAATCTGTAGTAGGTATTTGGTTAAATCTTTCTATATTGATAATTTTTGGGTTACCTCTATTTTGACTTCCATTAAAAGTTGGAGAAATTAAATAGAAATAAGAACGGAAAAAAGTAGTTTCTGAATCAATTACTGTACTTCCCCAAATTACTTCTGAAAGATTAACTGAATTAAAACCAGATTTCCAAGCAGCTTCACTTAATAAAGGAAAACCTTGCCTTGCAGACACTGCAGCAGATGCAGCTGTTGCCCAATCTCCTTTAGATAGAGCAATTCTTGCTTTTATCCCATAAGCAGCATTTATAGATAAATGCGATTTATTTGCAGGAGCAGATGCTTGTTTAAAAGAATTAATAGAAGCATTTATATCTGATTCCATTTGATCATATACAACCTGCACAGAAGATCTTGGTTCACTTGTATAAGGTGCACCTGCAACTGTAAGTAATGGAACTCCAGGATCTGTTGCTGGGTTACCTATAATATAACCTTTTGCATACGTAGTAACTAATTGATGATAAGCCCAAGCTCTGTAAGCATAAGCTTGTCCTAAAATATTTGCAATTTTAGGATCATTTGTTGGTAAACCCTGATCTGCAATATTATTAATTAAATTGTTTGCAGTTGCGATAAAATGATAACGCTGATACCATAATTGTCTAACACTTAGTGAATTTGCATTTGTGTGAGTTAACCATTGTAAACCTGCACGCATCCAACCATTTGCTCTTGCTGTATGAATTAAATCCCCACAATAAACATCAAACATAGGGATAAAATACTGTTGACCTGCTCTACTTGATGAACCTCCTGACAATGGTGATTGCGCATACATTTGTCTATGTAATCCGTTTAAAACCAAAAACATATTGTCGGCACTACCAAAAGCATCTTTTTCAGAAATTGAATCTGTTGGTTTGGTTTCTAGAAACTCTTTACTACACCCAACAAAGAGAGAGAGAGAAACTACTAGAAATAGTATACTTATTTTTCGTAACATAATATTTATATTTATTAATTTATTAATTTGTTAAAAGGAAACATTTAAACCAAGAGATAAAACGCTTGCTGGTTGAAAGCTATTACCTCCTTGTACACCAGATAAACCTTGTTGAGGGTTAATCCCTTTTCTCTTTGCACTTATAAAAAGATTTTCTCCAGTTACAAATAAACGCATACTATTTAACCCTAACTTATCAGTTAAAGTACTATTTAATCTGTATCCTAAGTTAACATTTCTTAAAGCTACAAAAGAAGCATCTGTTAAGAATCTAGTGGAACCTCCAATTGTCTGGTTTGGATCTCCAGTTTCTAATCTTGGTACAGAAGTTATATCTCCTGGTTTTTTCCATGCATTTAATTGATCTATGTGCATATTACGACCGTAAGTACCTGGATGCATTAAATTAGAGTAACCGTTATCTAATATTTTACCACCTACACTAAATGTAAATAAAAAGTCTAAAGAAAATTGTTTGTATCTAAAAGCATTAGAAACAGAACCAATTAAATCTGGTATACTACTATCTCCTGTGAAAGCTTCTCCAGCAGCTTGAAAATCATTTGTTGTCATTTGAACCCCATTTGCATCTAAAACTGGTACTCTTTGACCTGTTGTTAAATCATCTTCAAACATAAGGTATAATGAGTCTCCATTAGCAGGGTCTACACCAGCCCAGTGATAAATGTAGTAATCGTATCTACTTCTACCTTCTTCCCATCTTTTAGAACCAGCATCTGATGGTGCAGCTAACCTAGTGATCTCATTTTTAAGTGTTGAACCTTGTACAGTTAAATCCCATCCAAAATCAGTTTTATTAAATATATGACCTGTTAAACTTACTTCAAAACCAGAATTATACATGTCTCCAATATTAAAAGGAGCTTGGTTTTGTCCTTCTGTTAATGGAATTGGTTGGTTAAATAATAAATCTACAGAAGATTTTTTGAAATATTCTACTGTACCTTCAATTAAATTATCAAATAAAGCAAAGTCTAAGGCAACATCCCAGTTTACTTGATTCTCCCAAACTAAATCAGCATTTCCTGGGTCTGACCAGAAAAGTCCTGGTGCACCTGCATTTGGTAAGATACCATATAGTGCTTGATACAAGAAAAAGTTTCCTAAATTCTCATTACCAACCTCTCCATAAGAGGCTCTTAATTTTAGATTATCTACAAAAGAAACATCTTCCATAAATTTTTCTTGATCTATTCTCCAAGATGCTCCAACCGAGTAAAAATTACCCCAACGTTTGTCTAAACTAAACCTTGATGTACCATCTCGTCTATATGATGCTGAAAGATAATATTTATTATCGTAATTGTAATTTAATCTTGCAAAATAACTTTCTATTCTATGAGCTGTAGAAAAACCACCTACGTTATCTCCAGCAGAAAAGTTTGCAAACTCATAAATACCAGTAGCAGTTTGAGTATTTGCAATACCATTTAATTCTGAATAATCTCTTCTGTAACTTTCATGCCCTAAAGTAATTTCTCCATTATGAACATCATTAAATGTTTTATTGTAGTTGATAATCTGGTTAAAGTTCTCTACAGTTCTTCTATATCTTTCTTCTTGGTATCTACCTGTTGGTGCTCCATCACCCACAATTTCGTTTTCGTACTCTTTTTCTATACGATCTTGAATATCTCTAGAATAGTTAAGTCTTGCTGTTAAACCATCCATTAATGTAAACTCTGCAAAGTTTCTAAAACTCATATTATTTAGGGTTCTTTGCTCTTCGTTTAAAATTAACTCTGCAATTCCATGACGCCCAGGATTATATGGTCTAGATTTAGTTTCTCCCAGATCATAAACAGGATTACCACTTGCATCTCTTATTATTTTTCCATTTGTATCTACTTCGTAAACTGGATAAATAGGCGCTAAATTTAAAGGCCAATTAAAAGGGTTTACAATTGAACCTGTACCACCACTAGATGGACCATGAGAATCTGTTAAAGTAATATTTAAATTACCTCCCACTTTTAGCCATTTTGTTGGAGTAAATTCTGCATTAAGACGAGTTGTGATACGTTCAAAATCACTTTCAATCACATAGCCTTCTTCTTTTAAGTAAGAACTTGAGAAAAATACTTTATGATTTTCTCCTCCACCAGCAATACTCATAGAGTGATTAGTCCTAGTTCCTGTTCTTTCTAAAATGTCTCTCCAATTTAAACTTTCGTAAATTAAGTTTGCATTTGGATTTAATTTACCATCTGTACCCACTATTTGATCGTTTGGAACGTCAAAAGGATTATATCCTAAACGATTAAAAATAGATGCAGAAGCTTGAACTTCAGGATTTGCACCACTTAAAGTATTTTTATATGCTTCCCATGCTAACTCATAATATTGCCCAGCATTAACTGTTTCATAATCATCAATTGCTCTTGAAATAACACCAAACTGAGTAGATACATTAACTTGTAACTTTCCTTTTTTACCAGTCTTTGTTGTAATAATTACAACACCATTTGCAGCTCGTGCTCCATATAAAGAAGTTGAAGCAGCATCTTTTAAAACCGTTAAAGAAGCAATATCTTCTTGGTTAATTAAATTCAAAGCTCCTTGAAAAGGAACTCCATCTACAATATACAATGGAGCAGTATTACCATTTAATGTTCCAACACCTCTAATTACAATTCCTGGCGAAGAACCTGGTTGACCTGATGCAGATAAAAACTGGACACCTGTTGCCTTACCCTCTATAGCAGCAATTGGAGAAGTAACTGCCCTTAATTCTAAATCTTTAGAACCTACAACATCAACAGACCCTGTAAAAGCTTCTTTAGTTGTTGTACCATAAGCTACAACTATTACCTCATCTAAAGTACTACTATCTTCTACCATACTAATATTAATGGTATTAGAATTACCTACAGTTCTTTCGGCTTTTTTATAGCCTAAATATCTAAATACAAGTACATCACCTCTTTTGGCGTTGATTTTGTAATTCCCATCAAAGTCAGTTTCAGTTCCAGTAGTTGTTCCTTTTATTAAAATACTAACACCTGGCAAAGGCCCTGATGCATCCTTAACAGTACCGTTAATAGATACTGATTGTGCATTAATCATTGATACTGAACCTAAAAAGAGTAGCATCAATAACACATTCTTGTAAATTTGTTTCATAAAATTTGAATTGATTTATAATTATACTAAACGAATCTAAATCTTTTGTTAAAATAAACCATAAAAAAAATTAAATTTAACAGTAAAATTTTAGACCATTAAGTGTTTTTTAACTTTTATTTAACTGATATGGTAATTTTACGTTAAATTTAAAAAAAAATTAACACTGCATTAATAAAAAAATATGTGACGAGGGTAAAATAATAAAGCTTTTGAATTAAATTCCAAAAGCTTTGTATATGTTAGTTAAAAACTATAAAATGAATATTACTTATTATCCTGCAACGCAAAAACTTGCCTTAATAAAGCTGTATTTCTTAAACCCACTTTTTCACGAATTCCTTTTTCTTCAACCTCTATCATCGTAAAAACTCCTTTCAAAGCTTCGTTTGTAACGTATTGTGTTAAATCTGGATTTACTTTTTTAACAAAAGGAATTGAATTATATCTAGATATTAAATTACTCCAGACTTTATCTGCACCAACTTTAGAAAAAGATTTATCTATTACAGGATGAAAGCTTGCAAATAAATTATCTGATGTTTTGCCTTTTAAGTAAGAAGTTGCAGCATTTTGATCTCCTAATAAAATATTTTTTGCATCAGTAAATGTAATTTCTTTAACTGCATTTACAAAAATGGGAGTAGCTGTTTTTACAGCATCTTCTGCAGCTCTGTTTAAAACTTTAATTCCTTCATCTGCCAAATTACTCAAACCAATTTTACGTAACCCTTTATCTACTGCTTGTAGCTCTTGAGGTAATAAAATTTTTACCAATTGATTTCTATAAAACCCATCTTTAGAAGTTAATTTAGATACCTGATTTTTAATTCCATTATCTAAAGCTTGTCTTAAACCATTACCTATTTGTTCTTGAGACAAACCTCCATTTGGCAAATTATTAACTACTTTTTGTAATTCTGCACAACCTGCAAACTGAATTGCAATAACTAAAACTAAAATTCTTTTTATCATTATTCTATATTTATCTAATCTTATGAAACTATTTTTTATAAAAAGTCACTGTTTATTTAAAAGTATCTGTTTTTTTATCATATCCATAAGGACAATGTTTACAACCACTTTTACAACAATAACCTCTTTTTAAGTGATATTTTTCTGTAAAAACACGAAACCCTTGTTCATTCAAGTAATAATCACCTTCTTCTAACTCTACTCTTTTATTATACACTTTGCAAAAATATCATTTTAAATCATAAAAAAAGCGTTCTCACGAACGCTAATTTTATCTATTGTTTTTCTTGGCCTGGAGGAAATCTAGAAACTATTTCTTTTACAAATTCTTTAATTCTAGCTTCTTTTTTTTCTCTATTCTGTATCTTTAGTGCGCCTGTACCTACTCCTTGCCAAACCAATTCTTTTTTCTTTTTATCTATAAAATCTACAAATAAAGTGCCTTCTGTAAACTGAGATACATTTATATTGTTATTCATACCTCCCCACATCCAAGGGTTCCAACCCCATCCAAATCCGTAACCAAAATTATTCTGAGAAACATTTACTTTTTCTCTAGATTTTGTAAAAATACTCACTAACATATCTGGGTTTTCGGATTTAGAGAAACCTTTTGCTAATAATTCAGCTTCTATAGCTCTTAAAATTCGCTTTTTATCCAAATCAGAGATTTCTGCTTTGTCTATTCCTGGTTTATAGAAAGCGAAGGTTTTATATTGATTAAAATCTACTTTTGTATCATAATCTGAAGTAACTTTTATACTACTACAAGAAGTTAAAGTGATAGCACCAACTACTAATAAGAATATTTTTTTCATCATAAAAAATTTATATTATTGAATTTATTAAAGCATCATCAACCAAGTTAGGAAGTGTAACCTGCAAACTTTTTTCAGCTTTCATTGCTCTTTTAATAGCAAAAACAGCTTCTTTATTTCTTGCCCAACTTCTTCTTGATATTCCGTTATTTACATCCCAAAATAACATCGATTTTAAACGTTTAGATGCTGCCTTAGAACCATCAAGAAGCATGCCAAATCCTCCATTTATGACTTCTCCCCAACCAACTCCACCTCCATTATGTATAGAAACCCAAGTTGCACCTCTAAAACTATCGCCAATTACATTTTGAATAGCCATATCTGCTGTAAATTTAGAGCCATCATAAATATTAGACGTTTCTCTGTAAGGAGAGTCTGTACCAGAAACATCATGATGATCTCTACCTAAAACAACAGCTCCAATTTTTCCTTTTTTAATAGCTTTATTAAATGCTTTTGCAATTTCTATTCTACCTTCTGCATCTGCATACAAAATCCTAGCTTGAGAACCCACCACTAACTTATTCTCTTGAGCGCCTTTTATCCATTGGATGTTATCAGCCATTTGCTGCTGAATTTCTTCTGGCGAATTTTGTTTGATTTTTTCTAAAACTTTACAAGCAATTTTATCGGTTTTTGCTAAGTCTTTAGGGTTGCCAGATGTACAAACCCATCTAAAAGGACCAAAACCATAATCAAAACACATAGGCCCCATAATGTCTTGCACGTAACTTGGATATTTAAAATCGATATTATTTTTAGCCATAATAGCTGCTCCTGCTCTACTTGCTTCTAACAAAAATGCGTTTCCATAATCAAAGAAATACGTTCCTTTAGCTGTATGTTTATTAATTGCTGTTGCGTGTCTTCTTAAAGTTTCTTGAACTTTTTCTTTGAATAACTTCGGATTTTCAGCCATCATAATATTGGCATCTTCAAAAGAAATATCAACTGGATAATATCCTCCAGCCCAAGGATTATGCAATGATGTTTGATCTGAACCTAAATCGATATGAATATTTTCTACATCGAACTTTTCCCAAACATCCACAACATTCCCTAAATAGGCAATAGAAACAGTCTCTTTATGCTCTTTTGCAGATTTTACTCTTTCAACTAAAACATTTAAATCTGTGATTTTTTCATCAATCCAACCTTGATCTAAACGTACTTGCGTAATTTTTGGATTCACCTCTGCACAAACTGTTATACAACCTGCAATATTACCAGCTTTGGGTTGTGCTCCAGACATGCCTCCTAAACCAGAAGTTACAAATAAATTTCCTTTGGGTTCCTTTTTTATTTTTCGAAATCCGTTTAAAACTGTAATTGTTGTTCCATGCACAATGCCTTGTGGTCCAATGTACATATAACTTCCAGCTGTCATTTGCCCATATTGAGAAACACCTAAAGCATTCATTTTTTCCCAATCATCTGGTTTGGAGTAATTAGGAATTACCATTCCATTAGTAACTACCACTCTTGGTGCATTTTTGTTGGATGGAAACAAACCCATTGGATGTCCAGAATAGATGGTTAACGTTTGTTTATCTGTCATTTCAGACAGATATTTCATGGTTAATAAATACTGTGCCCAATTTTGAAAAACGGCTCCATTACCTCCGTAAGTAATTAATTCATGAGGATGCTGTGCCACTGCATAATCTAAATTGTTCTGAATCATTAACATAATGGCTTTTGCTTGCTTAGATTTACCAGGATATTCTGTAATATCTCTAGCTTTCATTTCATAATCTGGACGAAAACGATACATATAAATTCGTCCATATTTTTCTAATTCTTCTACAAATTCTGGTAATAATTCTGCATGGTGTTTTTTATCGAAATAACGAAGCGCATTTCTTAACGCTAATTTTTTTTCATCAGCAGTTAATATTTCTTTTCTTTTAGGTGCATGATTGATTGCTGTATCATACTTTTTTTTTGGTGGAAGAATATTTGGAATTCCTTGTTGTATTTGTTCTTTAAATGTCATTTTATACGTTTTTACCTCCTTTTAAAAAAGGATATCTTAAAATTAAAATCGATTAAATTCTTTGTAAAAAATAACAAAAACTATGGATAACGAATATCTGCTCTATGATATTGAGCTTCAATTCTTTTTTTATATTTTAAGTTGATAAAATCCATCTTGTAGGTTTCTACAAATATATTTAATTTGGTCTGATATTTGTTTACTTTTGGTTATGATTTTAATTTCAAAATTTATCGTTCCTAAAGGGTTTACAGGAATTACACTTTTCCCTTTTATTTTTTTAAAGAAAACATCTTTTAAAAAAGATAAAGTTTTGATCAATCATGAAAGAATTCACCTTAAACAACAATTAGAGTTATTAATAATTCTTTTCTACATTATATATGCGTTAGAATGGTTTATTAAACTTATAAAGTATAAAAACAGCTATCTTGCCTATAGAAACATTAGTTTTGAGCGTGAATCTTATGAAAATGAAACAGATTTTAACTACATTAAAAAAAGAAAGTTTTGGGCATTTTTAAATTATTTATAAAGCTTTCTTTTTGTTTATTTTTCTTAATAAACAATAACCATTTTATACAAAAAAAAATTTTAGAAAATGATTTTATAAAAGATGATACGATTATAAAAACACCAAAATATTTAACTAAAAGTTATGTTTTGGGAAAGTTTGACTACACCAAAAATGCTGACTTCATATTAGTTCCTAAAGAAATTTCTAAAAAGAAAATATATTTGAGAAAAGAAGTTTTAAAGGCTTTTTTAGAAATGAAAAGTGCAGCAGCAAAAGAAAACATCAATTTTACCATTATTTCTGGAACTCGAAATTTTAAACATCAAAAAAGAATTTGGAATTATAAATGGAGTACGAAATACAAAAACCTTACTCCACTAAAAAGAGTAAAAAAGATATTAGAATTTAGTGCTATGCCATCAACCTCTAGACATCATTGGGGAACAGATTTAGACATCAACAATCTAAATAACACTTATTTTACTAAAGGGAAAGGATTAAAAGAGTATAATTGGCTGGTAAAAAATGGCTCTAAATATGGTTTTTATCAAGTATATACATCCAAAAAAAATGGCAGAACTGGTTATCATGAAGAAAAATGGCATTGGACGTATTTCCCACTCTCATCTATTTATTTAAATTATTACAATACACATATCACAGCTAATGATATTACTGGTTTTAAAGGAGCAAA
This sequence comes from Polaribacter sp. 2305UL8-11, assembly GCF_058147165.1. Taxonomy (NCBI): domain Bacteria; kingdom Pseudomonadati; phylum Bacteroidota; class Flavobacteriia; order Flavobacteriales; family Flavobacteriaceae; genus Polaribacter; species Polaribacter sp. 2305UL8-11. The sequence goes on from NZ_JBYVJW010000015.1 coordinate 78,435, forward strand.
CTATACCAAAGAAATAGGTATTATCAAAAATTATGTAAACGGAATCAATTCAGAATTGCTAAAATAATTATTAAGAATTTATTAATCATCATTAATATTTTTTAAGATTATCGTAAATTGCGAGTCTAAAATCAAACATTTATTACGAATGGAACAAATTACTCCTTACAAACCTAAGCACAAAGTTAGAATTGTAACTGCTGCTTCTCTTTTTGATGGACATGATGCTGCCATTAATATTATGCGTAGAATTATTCAATCTACAGGTGTAGAAGTGATTCATTTAGGTCATGACAGATCTGTAGAAGAAGTAGTAAACTGCGCCATTCAAGAGGATGTAAATGCCATTGCAATGACTTCTTACCAAGGAGGACATAATGAGTATTTTAAATATATGTATGATTTATTACAAGAAAAAGGTGCTGGCCACATTAAAATTTTTGGTGGTGGTGGAGGCGTAATTCTCCCAGAAGAAATTAAGGAATTAATGGATTATGGAATTACAAGAATTTATTCTCCTGATGATGGTCGTGAGTTAGGTTTACAAGGAATGATAAATGATTTGGCAAAACAATCGGACTTTGCTATTGGAGATAGTTTACAAGTAAATGTTGATGATTTATCTAAAAAAGAAGCTGGTAAAATTGCGAGAGTAATTTCTTCTGCAGAAAATTTTCCAGAAATTGCTAAAGAAACTTTAGATGATATTCATCAGAAAAATAAAAATTCGAAAACTCCAGTTTTAGGGATTACTGGTACTGGAGGTGCAGGAAAATCTTCTTTAGTTGATGAATTAGTTCGAAGATTTTTAATTGATTTTCCAGAAAAAACTGTGGGATTAATTTCTGTAGATCCATCAAAAAGAAAAACAGGTGGCGCACTTTTAGGTGATAGAATTCGAATGAATGCAATTAACAATTCTCGTGTTTATATGCGTTCTTTAGCTACTCGTCAATCTAATTTAGCCCTTTCTAAATATGTAAATGAAGCTGTACAAGTTTTAAAAGCTGCTGAGTTTGATTTAATCATTTTAGAAACTTCTGGAATTGGACAATCGGACACCGAAATTATAGAACATTCAGACACTTCTTTATATGTAATGACACCAGAATTTGGTGCAGCAACTCAATTAGAAAAAATTGATATGTTAGATTTTGCAGATTTAGTTGCCATAAATAAGTTTGACAAACGTGGAGCTTTAGACGCAATTAGAGATGTAAAAAAACAGTACATGCGCAACAACAATTTGTGGGATGTACATATGGATGATATGCCAGTTTTTGGTACAATTGCATCACAATTTAACGATCCTGGAATGAATACTTTATACAAAAGTATTATGGATAAATTGGTTGAAAAAACAGGAGCAGATTTAAAATCATCAATGAAAATTACGAAAGAAATGTCTGAAAAGATATTTGTAATTCCACCAAGTAGAGTTCGTTATTTATCTGAAATTGCAGAAAATAATAGAGCTTATGATAAAAAAGTAAATGAGCAAGTTGTGGTTGCTCAAAAATTATATGGAATTTATCAGACAATCTTATCGCTTACGAATGTCATTTCGAGCGAAGTCGAGAAATCTCTATTAGTAAAAACTGGACTTGATGAAGATAAGATTTTGAAACAAGTTCAGAATGACGAAAAAGAATTTGTCAAACTATTATTAGCGCAATTTGAAAAAGTAAAACTGAATTTTAATCCATTAAATTGGGAAATCATTTTAAATTGGGATGAAAAAGTAAAAAAATACAAAGACCCAATTTATACATTTAAGGTTCGTGATAAAGAAATTAAGATCCAAACTCACAGTGAGTCGCTTTCTCATTCTCAAATTCCAAAAGTAGCCTTACCAAAATACCAAGCTTGGGGAGATTTATTACGTTGGAATTTACAAGAAAATGTTCCTGGAGAGTTTCCTTATGCTGCTGGTTTGTATCCATTTAAAAGAACAGGTGAAGACCCAACAAGAATGTTTGCTGGTGAAGGTGGCCCAGAAAGAACCAATAGGCGTTTTCATTATGTGAGTTTAGGCATGGACGCAAAACGTCTTTCTACTGCTTTCGATTCTGTTACTTTATATGGAAACGACCCTGGACACAGACCAGATATTTATGGTAAAATTGGAAACGCAGGAGTTTCAATTTGTTGTTTAGACGATGCTAAAAAATTATATTCTGGTTTCGATTTGAGCCACAATATGACATCAGTTTCTATGACTATTAATGGTCCTGCACCTATGTTATTGGGCTTTTTTATGAATGCTGCCATTGATCAAAATTGTGAGAAATACATCAAAGAAAATGGTTTAGAAGATGATGTTGAAGCAAAATTCAAAGAAATTTACGATGATAAAGGTTTAGAAAGACCAAAATATCAAGGTGAATTGCCAGAAGGAAATAATGGTTTAGGATTGATGCTCTTAGGTTTAACAGGAGACTTGGTGTTACCTTCTGATGTATATCAACAAATTAAAAAAGACACATTAGCCCAAGTTAGAGGAACTGTGCAAGCAGATATTTTAAAAGAAGATCAAGCTCAAAATACCTGTATTTTTTCTACAGAATTTGCTTTGCGTTTAATGGGTGATGTACAAGAATATTTTATTGAAAAACAAGTAAGAAACTTTTATTCGGTTTCTATTTCTGGATATCATATTGCAGAAGCTGGTGCCAACCCAATTACACAATTGGCATTAACGCTTTCTAACGGATTTACATACGTGGAGTATTATTTAAGTCGTGGAATGGATATTAATAAATTCGGTCCTAATTTATCGTTTTTCTTTTCAAACGGAATTGATCCAGAATATTCAGTAATTGGAAGAGTTGCTCGTAAAATTTGGGCAAAAGCGATGAAAAACAAATACGGAGCCAATTCTAGAGCACAAATGCTAAAGTATCATATTCAAACTTCTGGACGTTCTTTACACGCACAAGAAATCGATTTTAATGATATTAGAACTACACTGCAAGCTTTGTATGCTATTAATGATAATTGCAATTCCCTACACACAAATGCTTATGATGAAGCCATTACAACTCCAACTGAAGAATCTGTAAGGAGAGCAATGGCTATTCAATTAATCATCAACAAAGAATTAGGATTAACAAAGAACGAAAACCCAATTCAAGGTGCATTTATTATTGAAGAATTAACGGATTTAGTGGAAGAAGCTGTCTTACTAGAATTTGATAGAATTACAGAAAGAGGTGGTGTTTTAGGAGCGATGGAAACCATGTACCAACGTTCTAAAATTCAGGAAGAAAGTTTGTATTATGAAACGTTGAAACACACTGGAGAGTTCCCTATTATTGGTGTAAACACATTTTTAAGCTCTAAAGGTTCGCCAACAGTGCAACCAGCAGAAGTTATTCGTGCCACTGAAGAAGAGAAGCAATTCCAAATTCAGACTAAAGAATTATTAAACAAAGTAAACCCTAAAAAAGTTGTGGAGCAAATTGCCATTTTACAGGAAGCTGCTATACAAAATGAAAACTTATTTGATAAGCTAATGGAAGCCACAAAAGTGTGTTCTTTAGGGCAAATTACGGAAGCTTTGTTTAAAGTTGGAGGGCAATATAGGAGAAACATGTAAGCAGAGAACCAAAATTTCATCAGAAATTCTTTGTAAATAACTTATACCTTTGAAAAACAGACATCTACAAACTCTTAGTTTTTGTAAAAAAACTTTAGAGGTCGCTTATGCTTGCGAAAGCAAGTATCTAGAGAACAAGAATTTCTTATGAAATTCTTTGTAAATCACTTACAATGCTTTTGGGAGGTAACTTTTAATTATAAATCCAGACCTCATAAGTTTTAAAAACCTGTGAGGTCTTTCTACTGAAAATAAATCATCAAAAAAATAATACTCAAATAAATCCAGAAAATAGTAAGAGAAATCTATACGTTTTAAATATTTAAAACTTAATACTTCTTGTACTCTGTTTTACCAGATTTTAAGTAATTAATGATATGATCTACAGCTCTTTCTTTGGCTTTATTAAATGTTTTTGTAAAATCGAACATAAAAACAGATTCTTCTCCTATAACTACAAAGTCTATAATTTCTTTACTGTTCTTTGCATCGTAAATTTCTACTTTTACGTTTATAACACAATACTCAACAGAGGTTGTAGAGTTCATTCCACCAACACCATTCATACCCAATCCTCCTGTATTACTCCACTCCACTCTATTTGCAATTTCAAAATTTGAAAAATAAATTACATAGTCAGCATTTTCTGTATTTACATCTTCATATTTAAAACTATTGCTATCTATTAAAATTTTAGAAAAGAGATTATTGGCAAGTCCTTTTTTAGAAAACTCCTTCATAAAATTTAAGGTAAAATCTCCTTTTTCTGGGAAATTTTTCTCATACGTCTTTTTGAATTCATTAACCCTTACATCATCAGTTGCAAAAACAACTACAGATTTGGTTTCTGGTGTTTTAATTTCCTCTTTTTTAGAAATATACTGAACATATTGCTTGTTTACTTTGCAGGAAAATAAACTAACTACTGCTATTAAAAGGGCGATGAATACAACTGATTTTCTTTTCATTTTTTTTTATTTGTGTGGCAAAATTACTGAATTCATTTTAAGTACTTTAAAAAAACACCTTACTTAACTTAAAATTACTTTTTAGCTGTAATTATATAATAACCATAATCTTGCATACATAAACTTGTAAGTAAAGCATAAAAAGAACCTTTCATGTTTTGGATACTATCTTTTTCTAAGGGCTTATTTTTAAGTAATTTTCTTAAAATAAATCCAGAAATCGCAAAAGGAACATGTAAAACAGAAGGTGCAACTCGATACCAAATATTTTTAATGCTTATATCTCCAAAACCTAATTTTTCTAAATCTTTTTTAACTTGAATAATATTTCCTAATTTCTCTAAACTCCAAGAATCACATAAACCTTTATACACTATTCTTGATAAAAAATTCATTTCATTTCTATCCTTTTTAATAAAAGCATCTGCTATTATAATTTTTGAATCTGGCTTTATAATTCTATACGTCTCTTTTAAAGTTTTATAAGTACAACCTGAATGACAATAACTTTCAACAGCAATTGCTCCGTCAAAATAATTATCTGTAAATTTAGTATCATTATAATCTCTATTAAAAATAGTTGCTCTTTTTGAGTTTAAAAATTGATTTCCAAATTTTACTTGAACATCTGAAATTGAGCAGCCAGTTACAGCGAGTTTTGAAAAGTTTTTAATACCATATTTCATAGTTCCTCCAACTCCACAGCCTAAATCTACTATATGCTTTTTTTTATTTTTTATATCTAAAAATGAAAATAAATGTGCATTCATCTGATTTAACATTGTATCTCTTTTTAAAAAACTTGTCTTAAATGGAATATAATATCCAAAATGCATATTAAAATCTTTGCTCCAAAACTCATAATCTTCTGTTGCGTTATTATAGAAATCTACTACTTCTTCTTTTACTGATTTTGATTCTAAATTCTCTTTAAAATTTGATATTGTTCTTATTGACGTTCTCATAATATCCGTAATTATAATTAAATTATTTTTTGTCTATTCGTTTTTCCTGTTAATACTTTCTCTATAAAAACTGTAGCAAACAAAAAGAAAATATATAGGAATTAAAGGCGGTAACACAACTAAAAACTCAGCTAAAAACTTAAAATTACTTGGTAAAATGCTTATAATAACGCCTAAAATAAATAAGCCAAAAATTAACATAAAATAAATAGCTATTAATTTTTGATTTTTAAAACTGATAACATTTCGTTTTGTAACATAATACAATCCAGTAACAACTTGAATAAATCCAAGAGGCATTAAAGAAAACACACCAACAAGAGGATTTATAAAAAAACATAAAACAGCCAATAAAAAGAAAATCAAATTGATATAATATAGTCCCTTCATCATTACTTTTTTATAGATTCTAAAATATATGTCCAAAAAAGGGATAATAAAACAGGTACTATTCTAAAAATAAAACATAAAAAATCACTTTTTATAAAGCTTGAATATTTAAAAAAAATAAAAAAAACTGTAAAATAAATTAAAACAAAAATAAAATACACCTTCATATATTTTCTAAATTTCATATCTATCATATGATAGTCGATAGCTGAAACTAACAGGGAAAGCAAGTGAAATATTCCTAAAACAAAAGCTAATAATAAAGAGTAAAAGAAAAAATCATTATCGAATAATCCTACAACTAGAGAAACTAAAAAAGGAGTCATTAAAATTCTATTAATCCAAACTGTAATTGATGTATTAGTTTTCAAAGCCTAAATATTTAAAACTTTCAGAAATATTTGAAAGTTTGTTTGTAAATTTTTTTACTTTTTTATCATTTTTGTAAAGTTAGATAATAACCAATGCTCATCAGCTTTTATCGCTTTTTCTAACATGGAATTCACTTTTGTGGTTACAGAAGATAAATCTGCTAATACTTTCTTAAATTGTTCTCCATCTTCTGTAGAATCCTCCACTTGTTGCAATTCGTCCAACACTTTTAAAACAGGTTCAATTTCACGTTTTTTACGCTCTTTTGTAATTTGTTTGAACAATTCCCAAATGTCTTTATCTGCCACAAAAAACTCTTTACGCTCTCCTACTACAAATTCTTTAGTAACAATTCCCCAATCAATCAAAGCTCTTACATTCATATTTACATTTCCACGAGAAATTTGTAATTCTTCCATAATATCTTCTGCAGAAAGTGGCTTGGTAGAAACTAATAATAATGCATGTACTTGTGCCATGGTTTTGTTAATGCTCCAAGAAGTTGCTAAACTTCCCCAAGTTTGAATGTATTTATTTTTTGCTTCATTTAATTCCATACAGCAAATATACAATATCTTTTTAAACTTTCAATAATTATTGAAAATAAAATAATTTAAATTTACAAATTTTAAACCCCATCAGGTTTTGAAAACCTATATGGTTTTTGTACTTTCATTTAGAAATAAGACTCTTGAAGGTTTGCCTCAAGTTTCAGTTAAACTATCATTCTTGTAAAAACAGGAATCTAAAATTAAATATTAAATGAAATTATTAGGAATAGGCTCAAGAATTAATCATAATGAGTATGGTTTTGGAGTCGTTACAAATGTAGATAGCAAACAATATTGGGTAACTTTTCAAGAAAATGGATTGGAAACTATCCCTTTAAATGAAGAATTTGAAACCATTGAAGCTGTAGAAAATGAAGTAGATTCAGTTTCTTTTATAGACGTAGAAAGTAGCCTGAAGAATATTTTAAGACAATGGTCTGATGTTACAGAAATTGCACCCATTGCAGACAAATGGAAAAGAGGTACATTAGTATTACAACCAGCTGACTCAAATTTATCAAACAAAGAAATTCCCATTGATACGTTTTTTCATAAAATAGTTATGGTAAGAGATCGAATTCGTGTGATGGAACAAAAAATAAATTCAAGTAAAACTTTAGACGACCAAGATAAAATAGATTTGCAACAATATATTACTAGAATTTATGGAAGTTTAACCACCTTTAATGTGTTGTTTAAAGTAAAGTCAGATTATTTTGTGGGTGCAAAATCGAAATAAATCTGTCTTTTAAATGAATTTTATTAAAGGAGATGAATTTATAACTAAAAATTAAGATTTCTCCTCAAGGTCGAAATAACATTTTGTTTGTCATTTTAAACGTAACATAGTGTAGTCGAAAAATCTTTATTTTGGATCTTAAAATTAGAGTAAATGAATCATTTAGCTTAATTTAAGATTTTTACTCAAGGTCGATGATAAAAAAAATTAAAAATTTTGCATCTTTTTTAAGACTTGTTTGTCTACTGTATGAACATTAAAAATAAATATCATGAAAAATAATAATTGTACTTGTAACTGTGAAGGTTGCAAAACAGGAGATTGTAAAAATTGTACATGTACAAACTGTACTTGTAGCAATTGTAATTGTTAAAAATAGTAATTATAAACAGTAAAGTAATCTAATATTTAATTAAATAAAAGATTACTTTATTTTTAATAATAGTGTATTCATAAAAAATGGAATATTTATTACAAGTTAGTCTTCCTATTTATTTCTTAATTTATTTTGGAATTGTTTTTCTATTAAAAACAATTGTTACAGGAAAAAAAATAGGTAAAAATCCTTTAGTATTACCAAAAGATGATACAGCTTATGCAATTATTGGGCTCTATTTTAAAGTAACCATTATTTGTATTTTTTTGTATGTTTTAGCATTTTCTATATTCCCAAATATCTTTGAAAACCTTTTAACTATCCAATTTTTAGAAAATAAGGTCTTAAAAATAATTGGAATTGGCTTGTTATTAATTTCATTGATATGGACAGTTATTGCACAAAATAATATGAAAGATTCTTGGAGAATAGGAATAGATACTGCAATGAAAACAGATTTGATTAAAACTGGTTTATTCAAAATTTCAAGAAACCCTATTTTTCTGGGACTAATTGTAAGCCTTTTAGGGTTATTTCTTGCATTACCTAACTCCCTAACATTAATGTTTTTAATTTTAGGGTATGTGCTAATTCAAATTCAAATTCGACTAGAAGAGGACTTTTTAACAAAACAACATGGTGTTTATTATACAAATTACCAGAAAGAAACAAGAAGATTTATATAGTTATGACAACTCACAAAGTTTGGAATACGTATCATTTAGATTTGCAAAAATTTATCGTTAGCAAAGTAAAAAACACCACAGTTGCTGATGATATTTTGCAAGACACTTTTTTAAAAATCCATACAAAATTACATACTTTAAAAGATGAAAGCAAACTAAAATCTTGGTGTTTTACAATTGCTCGAAATTCTATTTTAGATTATTGGAAAGCAACCAATAAAACTTTTGAAATTGCTGATTTAGAAATTGAAACCAAATCAGAAATTAATAAAAACCAACATACAGAGCAGGATTGCTTACGTGGTATTTTAAATACGCTTCCAAAAAAATATAGAACTCCCCTATTTCTTTCTGATATAAAAGGCTTAAAACAACAAGAAGTTGCAAAACAATTAAATCAAACTTTATCTACCACCAAATCTCAAATTCAACGTGCACGAAAATTAATCGCTCAAGGTTTTATGGATTGTTGTGGTTTTGTGATGAATGAAAATGGAAATTTGGTTGGCGAAATTCAAGATAAAGAAGATTGTAAAATTTGTAATTAATTTAACGAAGTAATTCTTCATATTTATTTATCTTGGTATCACTAAAAAACCATATTTAAATGAAAAAACTTAAAAAAGAAGATATTAGCCAAGAAGTTTTTGATTTGTATGATGATTATGCACATAATAAAATAGACAGAAAACAGTTTCTACAAAAACTATCTTTATTTGCAGTTGGTACCATAACTTTACCAGCATTATTAAGTTTTATTTCTCCTAATTATAAAGATGCAATTTTGGTACAACCAGATGACCCAAGGTTGAAATCGGAAACAATTCATTATGAATCTCCAAAAGGTGGAAAAAAAATGAATGGCTTACTTTCTACTCCTACTAATAGAAAAGGAAAACTACCTGGAGTTCTTGTTGTCCACGAAAATCGCGGTTTAAATCCGTATATTAAAGACGTTGGTAGAAGAGCAGCTTTAGAAGATTTTATAACTCTAGCTCCAGATGCGTTGGCCCCTTTGGGAGGTTATCCAGGAAATGATGATGATGGAAGAGCCATGCAAAAAAAGAGAGACAGAAATGAAATGTTAGAAGATTTTATTGCTGGTTATAATTATCTAAAAAACCATAAAAACTGTAATGGAAAAGTAGGCGTAGTTGGTTTTTGTTTTGGTGGTTGGATTGCTAATATGATGACTGTAAAAATTCCTGATTTAGCTGCTGCTGTCCCCTATTATGGAAGGCAACCTGAAAAGGAAGATGCTGTAAAAATTAAAGCTCCATTATTATTACAATATGCTGGTTTAGATAAAAGAGTAAATGAGAGTTGGCCAGCTTTTGAGAAAGTTTTAAAAGCGAATAATATTGAACATGTGGCTCATTTTTACCCAGAAGTAAATCATGGTTTTCATAACAATACAACACCTAGATATGATGAAGAAGCTGCAGAATTATCTTGGGAAAGAACCATCGCTTTTTTTAAGAAACATTTAAAATCTTAATTATAGTTCTGTCATTCTTGTGAAATCAAGAGCTTACTTTTTAAAACAAATGAGCATATTCAAACACAATAAACTCAAAGTAAATATAAAAACGGTAAACTGCCATAAGTTTGGAGAAATTCAAGAAAAGTAAGATTGTAGTTAATTTACTTTTAACTAAATTTGGTTTACTATAAAATTAAATATTCTTATGAATATGTCTAAACCTAAATTAATAAAAAATTTAATTTTTATTTTACTTATTTCCAGTTCTATTTTCTCTCAAGTAAGATTGGTATCAGATTTGTATCCTGGTATAACAGATTCTGAACCTGATAATTTTATTGAATTTAAAGGAAAATTATATTTTGAAGCAAAGTATATTGATAATAGTGGTTTTACAGAAAAAGGTATTTTTGAATATAATGGTATTGGAGAGCCTACTTTATCATTAATTTTTCTAAATTTCAATAATCCAACTTTAGAATTTGCTGCAGTATATAATGAACAATTATATTTTATTGCTTCAGATAATGGAGTAGGAAAAAGCTATAAATATGATGGTATAAATACTCCTACAGAATCTGCAGTTGGTTTTGGTAGAAAGCGCTTTTATTTAATTCATAATAATGAGCTTTATTACAATTGTTATAGTTCAGATAAGGGAAATGAATTATGCAAATTTGATGGCACAAATACCTCTACTCTAATAGCTGATATTAATTCTGGAGCTTTAAGTTCTAATCCACAATATTTAACTCTATTTAAAAATAAAATGTATTTTATGGCAGATAACGGAGTTAATGGAGAAGAATTGTATGTGTATGATTTTATAAATCCTCCTTCATTACTTTTCGATATAAATATTGGTAGTAATGATGGAGAACCAAGATATTTAATGGTAGTAAGTGATAAGTTATATTTTAGTGCAAACAATGGAATTAATGGAAAAGAACTTTGGGCTTATGATGGAAGCAATGATCCTGAAATGGTAATTGACTTAAATACTGGTGCCGAAAACTCTTTTCCTGTTCCAAGAGCAAAATTAAATAACACTCTTTTCTTTACAGCTTCAAAAGAAGAATTTGGTAGTGAAATTTGGAAATACGATGGTATAAACCAACCAACAATAATAGAAATAAGTCCTGGTAGAAGTAGTTCTACACCTAGGTTTTTTGAAACTTTAAATGATAACTTTTATTTCTCTGCAACTAACAATATCAATGGTTACGAAATTTGGAGTTGTGATGGTGTAACTGCTAAAATGGAATCAGATATAAATCCCGGATCTGAAAGTTCAAATGCTTATAATTTTACTAAATTTAATAATAAAATATATTTTAGAGCTAATAATGGAATCAATGGAATTGAATTTTGGGAATTTACTCCTACTACTTTATCTATTAAAGATGAAAACATTAATATTGTTAAGATTCATCCAAATCCTTCAACAGATTTCATTAAAATAGAAACAACTAAAAAAATTGAATCTACTAAAATATATGATGTATTAGGTAGTAAAATTGATGGCATTAAGATTGAAAATTTAAAAATTGATATTCAAAATTTACCCACAGGAATTTATTTTTTAAAACTAAAAATTGAAAACTCATATAGTGTTCACAAAATCATCAAAAAATGAGTTATTTTTATTAAAGATGCATTTTACTTGATAAAATTTTAAAATAATGAGCATCTTCAAACATAACAAACTAAAAATAAACCTAAAAACAACATTCTGCCCAATATCTGGAATAGAACAACCCAACATTAGAAAACCTAAAGGTTGGACAGAAATACTTTGGGGAGGTAATACTTGCAAGAATTGTGGTTGTAAAATGAATCGATTTGGAAATGAAAGAGAAAAATAAAAAATTAATTAGCAAAGAATTAGAAGATTTTTACAATAAAGCATCAGAAGAAACCCGTCTTGAAAAAGGTATGGGAATTTTTGAGTTTGAACGAATAAAAGAACTTATAGAACTTCATATTTCTATAACTAATTCTACAATTATTGATGTTGGTGGTGGTACAGGAAAATACAGTGAGTGGTTAGCAAACAGTGGTCACAAAGTTCAATTAATTGAACCAGTTTTAAAACATATAAAACTTGCAGAAAAAAGAGCTAAAAAATTAAAGAATCCTTTTTCTGTTACTAAAGGTATTGCTCAAAAGTTACCTTATCAAAACGAAAGTGCTGATTTAGTTATTTTACACGGCCCTTTGTATCATCTTCAAAAAAAAGAAGATAGAATTACTGCTATTTTAGAAGCCAAAAGAGTTTTAAAAAAAGGCGGAATTATTTTAGGTTTCGCAATTAATTACACTGCCTCTACTTTAGTTGGTTTACTAAATGGAATGATTCACGCCAATTCATTTTTTGAGATGTGTAAAGAAGAATTAACTACAGGAATACATAATGCTCCAAAAGATTTTCCTTTTCTGTTGGCAGATGCATATTATCACAAACCAAAAGAGCTAAAAAAGGAATTTTTAGAACAAGATTTAGAGTTCATCAACTTATTTGCTGTAGAAAGTTTAATTTGGCTAGACAGCGAATATTTTGCAAATATGTTAGATAAAAAAAAGTCAAAAACTCTAAAAGAACTGCAAAAAATCACTCAAAATGATGAGTATTTGTTACCTTTTAGTCCTCATATGATGATTGCTGTGAGGAAATAAATTCCTTAACAATTAGTATATTCATTCTAACAAATAACTATTTCATATATTTAGGTTTATTTTTCTCAACATAAAAACTTTATGCAAAAAACACTTTTTTCTCTTATAATCATTTTTCTTAGTTTACCCATTTTTTGTCAATATGATATAGATTATGAAAAATTTACGAAAATTATAATTCCTAAAGATTTTAATATTCCTGCATCTTTTATAGAAAAGATAACGAAACAATACAATAAAGAAAGAGAGGTTGAAAAGTTTTTAGAGAGTAACAGAAAAATATATAGAATAACAACAACTTTTAATGGAAAAAAAATATTTAGAGCGTGTAAACCTTACATTAAAAGTTTCTATTTCTATAGGGATTTAGCTTTAAAAACAAAAAAAAGTAATCAAGAAGATAAAAAAGGAATTAACAGCGCTTCAAACAACTATTCTAGAAACTTATATATTACTAGATACAATAATGGAATAAAAGCATTTAATGAATATATAGCTAAAATGAAAAGCTATAAAAATAAAATATCTTCTTGTGAGGCAATAGAAAAACAAGATTTAAAATCCTTGTCAAACTCATACATACCTCAATTAGAAAAGTTTACAACTTACTACTACAAGTTTTGGGAAACAAGAAAAGTGGTTTCTAATACCCCAAAATATAAATACAACATAGATTCAAATGATAAAATGCAATGGTTTTCTGGTTCTTTAAAAGATTTAATTAAAGAAGCCAAAAATAAAAATACTATAGCTTTAGCATTTGTTTGCGACTCAGATAAAGTTATTTGTCAAAAATTCTATAATGCTTCTTTTAAAGTATCAAAATCAGACACTTGGTCATCTAAAAATAGTCTAGTCAATTTATTAAATAAAAACTTTGTTTATGGAAATTTTTATATTAAAGACGTATATAATTTCATGAAACAGAATGGCATAAAAAATTACCCTGCATTTATCTGGTTTAATAGCGATGGCGAAATTTTAGAAAAGAAAACTGGAGATAATACTAATGTATTAGAAATTTCTGAAAAATTATTAAAAAGAGAGAATTCTGATATTGATAATTTTTATGCCAACTTAAAAAAAATGGGTTGTGATGATATTTTTTGTGGTTATGATGAATTGCATCGTATTTTTTTAAACACACCAACATCCAAAAGAAATTATAAACTCTATAAACTAATAAAGAATATTCCAGGTAAATTAAATAGCCCTGAACTACAATGGTTGCTAAACTTTTCTGATTTTGAAGATTTAAGTTTAAATGATAAAATAGATATTTTCTACAGTGCCTTAGAGTTTTCATATATGAAAGAAACTGGCGATTATGAACTTTCTGATGCTTTTAACTCTTATACAACAGATGAGAAATTAAAACCATTAGGTAAGTATGCAAAAGCTTTTAAAAAGTACTTAATTAAAGAAGGAGAAGGTTTAGGGTTTAAAAACTCTGAAAGTAATAAAGATAATACAGGTAAAACTTTAGTGATTGTAAAGTATAAAAATGGAACTATAAAATCTAAAGGCTACAGAGACAATAAAAGTAAAACAAAAATTGGTATTTGGACAACTTACGATAAAGAAGAAATTAAAATTTACACCAGTAACCATAAAAATGATGAAAATTTTTCAAGAACATTTTATTATCCAAATGGTAAAATTAAAGCTTTTCAGATATTCAAAAATAATAGACGATGGAGAATAATGGAAACTTATAATGAAAATGGAAAACGAACGTTAAAAGATGGAACTGGTATTTATAAAACGTATCATCCAAATAGTAACCAATTACAGCATACAGCAAAAATGAAAAATGGTGTACGAGATGGAGTTGCAAATTGGTATTATAAAAATGGACAATTAAAACAATCTGTAGTTTATAAATATAGTGAAAAAGGCATTTATACAGGTTTACGTTGGGAAGTATTAATTATGTTTGACAAAGAAGGAAACCCTTTGGAAAAAGGTACTTTAAAAAACGGAAATGGAACTTGGAAAAATTATGATGAAAATGGAAAACTTACTGGTATAACAACTTATAAAAATGGAGTTGAAGTAGAGTGATTATTTAAATAATAAGTATTTATTAGATTTTAGTCTTTTTTATCAAAATTATAGTTAGTGAGTATATATCTTTTTTAAAATAAATAGCTCTTTTTTTTAAAAAACGGATATGAAATAATATATTGCATTTTAAATTACTGCCTCCTTAAATTGCATTTTGAAATACTTAAAACATTTTTTATTATTATTTACCTTAATATTTTTTAATATCATTTTTTATGGACAAGACATCCAAATAGGTTTAAAAAAAGAAAAAATTGAGGTTAAAAAAGATTCATCATTCTTAAGAGAAATCACTATTAAATTTAAGAAAAGTAACGTTACTCGTGTCTACCCTATCTTTTATGATACAGAATTAGAAAAAATTTCTAATATTCAACTTTATACTATAAAAGGGAAGAGAATGAAGAAAATAAAAAAATTGCAAATTCATGAGGAAGATGTAAAATTAGAATATATTGCTAGTAAAAAAATTAAAACTATTGAAATACCAAAAAATAGAGAAATCCTTCTAAAATATCAAGTTAGTTGCAATGAATTAATGTATTTCTCTAGCATACATTTTTTTTCATATAATAAAATTGATACTCTAAAATATCAAATTAAAATCCCAAATAAATTTAATTTATCATACAAAACAATACAGAAAGAGTCACTAGAATTTTATTCAATTGATTCTATTATGACTGACTATAACTCAATTTGGAATTTAAAAGTAATACCTAAAAAAATAGTTCATGACCCCCTTCAATTTTTTGGAATATACAAAAAAATTGAAGTTCCATTAATGAAAACAATAGTAGTACCCAATAAATTCAAAGAAGAACCTCTTAAATATATGAACAATTGGTATTATAAAAACATCACTTCTAAAAGAGGACTAAGTTATTCTTCAAAATCAAAAATAGACGAACTTACTGCTAATACAACTAATAAATACGAAATATTAGATATCATATACAACTATGTGAAAAACAATTTTAAGTATGTAGCTATTGAAATTGGAATGGGAGCTTTTATCCCATCTCATGCTAATGAAGTTTTTACAAATAAACAAGGAGATTGTAAAGATCTTTCAAACTTTTTATCTGAAGCATTAAAGTATAAAGGCATTGATAGTGATATTGCTTTAGCTGCTACATTTGACCATACAAGTGATTGTGATTTCCCTTCATTAAGCTCTGCAAATCATGTAATTTGTATAGCATATATAGATAAAAATAAAATATTATTAGACCCTACAGACCCAATACATATCCAAGAAACTCCTGTACAAAGTTTACAAGGAAGAACAATTTTAATAGTTAATTCAAATGGAGGCGAATTTATAGAAGCCAAAAGCTTTGATCCCAAACAAAATATAATAGATTATCAAATGAGTTTAAAATTAGAATCAAAAAAACTTCTTTTAGATGGTTCTTTTAAAATAAACTATTATGGTATAACAGATAATTACCTACAAAGACTACTTAAGTATGAAAAAGATTTTAAAAATTTTATAGAACCACATTTTGAAGAAATTTTTGGTAACCAATCAATTTCCAATTTAACTTTTTCTAATAAATTAAAAAAGCTAAGTTTTAAAGGAGATATTAAAATAAGTGGGAAAACATTTAATGATGATTTAAATAAATATTTATTCATAGATTTTTTACCAAAATTAATGGAAACTCAAAACAGAGAAAGTCTATTGGTTGGCACATATATTAAATCTCCTTTCTATAAAAAAGTAAAAGTTAGAATTAAAATTGATGAACCTATTGTACTTTTTAAGCCTAAAGAATATATTTTTAAAGAAAAAGAAATATCTTTTTCTTTAAAAATAAAGTCAATTTCTAGTTTAGAAATTTTATTAGAGTACGATTTTATTTTTAATGATGTTTTTATAAATAAAAACAATATTAATATAACAAATGAAATCTTAAAATCATTTAAAAAAATAATAAATGAGCCAATTATATTCAAGAAAAAAAAGCTTTAGTCTAACTATTTTTTCAATCTGCATTTTTTGCTTTGGTTTTATAAAAATTAATCAATCTCAAGATTCATTTGAATTACTTTGTAGAAATTCTGATGCTTATTATTCTCACTTTTACACTGATGTTACTTATGTAAAAAACTGGGGAAGGTATAAAAAATATACTTCTATAAATAACAAATTAGTAGTAAATAACTCAAATGGTGTAGAAAATTATGCTTTTTTAAAATTAGATAATTACACAAGCAACCACATTCAAAGCATTAAAGTCAAAACTCTTAAATCTAATGGTACAATTATAGAACTTGATTCTAGTTTAGTTTTTAAAAACACCTCAAAAAATAAAAAATTTAATGAAATAAACTATCCTATTCCTGCTGTTGAACCTGGAGATACCATTGAAACATCTTACGTGTTTTTTGAGAATTTAAGAGAATCTAACTTACTAGCTTATGCTAGTTTACACAAAAATTTACCAAGCAAAAACACTCAATATACAATTAAAACTAAACCAGATTTATTAGTAAGATATAAACCTTATAATAATTTTCCTGAACCTCAAGTTATAAGTAATGATACTCTTGTATATCTTGGTTTTACTTTAGACAGTGTAAAAGGATTTAAAGAAAATAAGTATAGTTGTCTACCATGTGAATTACCATATTTATACTACTCATTAGAAAAAAAAGAAACTGAGTTTAGAACTTGGAAAGATGTTTATAATGATGAATTCAATATTCTTACTCAGCCAATGAAACTTGATCTTGAGAAATCATCCTACTATAAAAGGTGGAAAAGAAGAATAATTGGAAAAGCAAAAGATAGCTCAAAATATTATAAATTTAATTTATTGTATAATGAAGTTCTCAGAAACTTTACTATAAACACTCCACTACAAGAAGAATTTATAAAATCTAGTGGTTATTTTCTTAAAAAAAAGAAATTTGACCCAATAAGTATAAGAAGGTTTTATAGACAAGTTTTAGAAGACTTAGAAATTGATTATTGGGCTGTGTTTGCTAAAAGTAAAAGATCAGGAGTGATTGATTATGATTATATCAGAAAAGGAGAATTTGACCATATCTTTTTTGCTTTCGAGAACAAAAAAGGTTCAATAAATTTTTTATACCCTCATAATGAAACATTTATGTATAATATTGATGAAATCCCTACTTCTTTATATAACACTAATGCTGTTTTAGTTAAACCTAGTTTAAAAGTAAAAACCAAAAAAAGTAAATTCATATCAAGAGATTTACAATTAGCCAAAGTAGATTCTGTTTCAATTGCAAAAATTACTTTGCCTGGTATGAATTCAGTTTATAATAGAATTAACCAAATTATATTTAGTAAAGTTGATATAATTGATAAGCAAATTACTTTTAAATCTCGTTTTACAGTGTCAGGAGGTTTGTCAACAGAACTAAGAGGTTTTTTAAATGAAATTAATAACAACGAAGATGCAAATAACTATTATAATGCTATGTTTGAATTTGAAGGTAAAGATAATACTATCCAAATTGATTCTATTATTAGTATAAGGTTAAGTCATAAAAAACCATATACTTATAAAATTAATTCAAAAGGAAAACTAAACAATATTCTAACATATTTAAATGATAGTTTAGTAAGTTTTTCAATTGATAAATTAATAAATCATAATATTTTAGAAAATAATTCAAATGGTTTAGACTATTATCTAGATTATCCCTATTCAGATAGCTTCGAATTAT
This sequence comes from Polaribacter sp. 2305UL8-11, assembly GCF_058147165.1. Lineage (NCBI taxonomy): Bacteria > Pseudomonadati > Bacteroidota > Flavobacteriia > Flavobacteriales > Flavobacteriaceae > Polaribacter > Polaribacter sp. 2305UL8-11. Next base: position 97,014 of record NZ_JBYVJW010000015.1, read on the forward strand.
ATATAAGCTTTCCATCTAATATAAAAATTTTAGGTCTTGAGAAAGGGGTTGTAAAATTTAAAAAGGACTTTGGCGAATACTGCTTTGAACTAAAATTGAATAAAAAAAATGAATTAAAGTTGAAGTCTTATTACTCTATAAAAAAAGATTTAATAAAAAAATCAAATCATAATGATTTAAAATTATTAAATGATGAGGTACAAAAAGTTAAAAACAAACGCTATATAATTAAACTATAAAGGTCATTTACCTCCTCCTTTTAGGAGCTCTACTCACCTTTTTTTTCCTTCTATTAAAAGGAACAGCATCATCAAAAGTATTTTTTGCTGCTTTTGCTTTTTTATTTTTTTGCCAAGAATTATTTTCTGGCAATAATTTTTTTAATAAATCCTGTCTCCCAACTTTGTTTAATGTGTTACGAATCCAATCTTTGTTTTCTTTTTTATACCAAAAGAAAAATTTATGTTGGTCTTCGCGCTCCTTTTTAGTTTTCGGAGTTTTAGTTGGTTTTAATGTATAAGGATGATATCCAGAATAATAAATAACAGTGGCAACTGTCATTGGAGTTGGTGTAAATCCTTGTACTTGCTCTAACTGAAAACCCATATCTTTCGTTTCTGCAGCTAAATTTGCCATATCTTCTACTTCACTTGCTGGGTGACTAGATATAAAATACGGAATCAATTGCAAGTTTAATCGTTTCTTGATATTTATCTTATCAAAACGTTTTTTAAATAAATGAAAATATTTAAAAGAAGGCTTACGCATCAACTTTAAAACAGGGTCAGAAGTATGTTCTGGTGCCACTTTTAAACGCCCAGAAACGTGTTTTGTCATTACCTCTTCTGTATAGGCATCCAACTCTTTTGGATCTGCATTTTTATTAAATTCTGGCACCAACATATCATGTCGAATTCCACTTCCAATAAAAGATTTTTTAATTTTTGGATGCTTATCAACTGCCTGATATAATTCCGTTAAAGGTTTATGAGACGTATCTAAATTAGAACAAATTACTGGCGAAATACAACTTGGTGCCACGCATTTATCACAAATAGATTGCACTTTCCCCTTCATCTGATACATGTTTGCAGAAGGCCCACCAATATCAGATAAATAGCCTTTAAAATCTGGCATATTTGCCACTTTATCAATTTCCTTTAAGACAGATTCTTGACTTCTACTGGCAATAAATTTTCCTTGATGTGCAGAAATGGTACAAAAACTACAACCTCCAAAACATCCTCTGTGAATATTTATAGAAAATTTTATCATTTCAAACGCAGGAATTGGTCCTCGTTTGTTGTATTTAGGGTGAGGCAATCTTGTATAAGGCAAATCGAAAGAACCATCAATTTCCTTTTCTGTCATAGTTGGAAAAGGTGGATTTATGACCAATGTTTTTCCTGCAACATCTTGTAAAATTCTTCTCGCTTTTAATTTATTCGATTCTTGCTCAATCGTTTTAAAATTAGACGCAAATGTTTTTTTGTCCTTTAAACAAGCCTCATGAGAGTTAATTGTTACATCTTCCCAATCATTTACAACTGGTAATTTTTCTTTTTTAGCATCAATAAAAACAGCCGTTTGTTTTATGTTTTTTAAACTAGAAAATGGTACACCTTTTTGCATTAATTGTACTATTTCACGCAAAGGTTGTTCACCCATTCCATACACCAACATATCAGCTTTCGAGGTTTCCAAAATAGTTGGCAATAACTTGTCAGACCAATAATCGTAATGTGTTACACGTCTTAAAGAAGCTTCAATTCCACCGATTAAAACAGGAATATCTGGAAACTTTTCTTTTAATATTTTAGAATACACAGAAGTTGCATAATCAGGTCTAAAACCTTTATCACCATTTGGTGTATATGCATCTTTATCGCGTCTTTTTTTGCTGGCAGTATAATTAGAAACCATAGGATCCATGCAACCCCCAGTTACTCCAAAAAACAAACGTGGTTTGCCTAATTTTTCAAAATCTTGCAAGTTATCATTCACATTGGGTTGTGGTACAATTGCCACACGCAAACCGTAACTTTCTAAAATACGTCCAATTACAGCTGGTCCAAACGAAGGATGATCTACATACGCATCTCCACTAAATAAAATCACGTCCAATTCCTCCCAACCACGAATTTTTACTTCCTTGTTTGTGGTTGGTAACCAATCTGTTAATAGATGTTTTTTAGTTTCTTGCATAATTTGCAAAAATAAGGAGAAAATTTTTGAAGTATTGTCAGTTAGAGTGATTTTTCTAAAGAATCAAGAAAAATTGTATCAAGAACTTTCTTTGAAGCTATTTCCAGCTTTCACTACTCGCTTTTTTTGTTGAATTTATTTCAGCATCTCACTTATTTAATAACATGTTTCATTATTACAAAAGATACTGAATCGAGTTCAGCATAAAAAAGAGCTCAAACAAACCGTTCGATCTGGGCTAAACTTGTTTGCCAATTAATTGCAAAATTAAAAAAATATTTCACTTTTAATATACCTACAAGGTTTTTAAAACCTTACAGAAGAAGTTAATTATCATCATCTAAAAAAGGATTGTCAAAAGGTAAATCATCATCAATATCATAATCATCGTAGTTAACTCCTGGTGGGTTAAAAAGCCCCCATCTATCAATAATATAATTCCATTCATCAAATGTTTTTACCCATTCTGCAAACAAAATTCTAAATTCTTCAATTCCATTTCTTATCAATTCTAAATAATCAGTATCAGGAAAACCCAACATTTTCATCCCAGATGTATTTGCTAAAATAGATCGAGCTTCTTTTCTAATAATAGCTGCATTTTCCATTTTAATATCATACAACATATCTTCATTAAAAACACCAGCAATTTTTGCAGGAATTATCAAAGAACTTTCTATCAAATAATCTTTATAACCCAGCAACATTTGTTGTTCTGCATCTTGTACATCTTCATTTTTTTCAAATAAATCTGCAACCTTCCTAACTAAATCATAAATTTCCATTGCCTTTTTGTACAAAGGAAATTCTTCTAAATTTTCCCTCATTACTCTACAATTAAGTGTGGCACATCTTCTAAATTCCAATCTATAACCAAACCACCAGCAAGTGATTTTGCAATTTCTTTACCATATAAAAATTCGCATAAATACAAAGCAGCTTCAAAAGATTTTGCGCCACCAGTAGAAGTAATGTATTTTCCATCATGCACAAATAAAACATCTTTTCTAATATCTAAATCAGGAAACATTGCTCTCATTTTATCAATATCACTAGGAAAAGTAGTAGAAACTTTGTCTTTTAACAATCCTGCTTTTGCCAATACAAAAGCGCCATCACAATGTGAGGTTACGTAAATCGCATTCTTATCAACTTTTTTCACAAAATCAATCATAGCTTTATCTTCTAAATCAAAATCTAAATGATGTTCTGCAGATGGAACCACCAAAATATCAATTTTTGGTAAGCTGTCTTTTAAGTAATTAAAGTCAGGCAGAATTCGCATTCCTTCAAAAGTGGTAATAGCTTTGTCTGTATTTGCTACTGTAAAAACATTCATTGCTTTTATATTTTTCCTGAAAATGGTATGCTGAAAAATATCAAAAGGTGCTGTTAACTCTGTATTAAAAGTTCCATCCATGATTAAAAAAGCAACATTGTATCTATCTTTTTCTAATTTTGGAAAAATCTTTTTCTCTTTAGTTATGTCATCTTTAACAGAGTTAAAAATTCCTTTCTCTTCTTTTTTAGATTGACAACTTACAGCAGTAATCATCAATAAAAAAAACAATCTATATTTTATCATTTCTATTTCCTTTAAAGTTTAAAAGTATACATTTTACGTGAATTTTCTTTCAAGCTATTCTACTTAAGTAAAAACCCTCATTTTAGCTTTTACGTATTCACTCTCTAAAATACAGTCTATCAACAACATACCTTTACGTCATCAAACTAAAGTAAAATATTAATCTTTAAAACTATTTATTATGAACACAAATTTAGCAGTGGTGGCTACACCAATGGCAGGATTTCAAGGTGAAGACACATCTTATAAATCTGCAAAAATTACAAACGGTTATGGTTTAATTTCTAAGGCAGGAGTTTCTGTACAAAGAGGAATAACTGCACATTTAAATGTAAACATGAATGTTAAAACATTAACACAAAACACAGTAACTTCTTGGTTAAAAGACAATAAAAGTGCTTTTTCTAACGAACAGTGGTCTAGTGTTTCTGATGGCTTTTCTGCTAGTGGTGCATTTGGATGGTTGTTTGGAGGTTCTGCTGGGGCTTACCATAACACACACAATAAACAATTAACTGCGAGTTCTTCACACCAACAAGGTTTCTTAAAAAGTTTGCATCAGCAACAAGAAACCAATGTAAATATTAATGGAACTTTAGACGCTGTTGGTACAAGTTTTATACCTACTGAAGGCTTTGTATTTGTAGAAGTTACAACTATTACTTTTGATGATAACACTTCTTTAAATGTAATTAACTCTTCTAATAGTACAGTTGCAGATGCTTCTGGAAGCACAAATGGTGTTAAAAAAACTGGTGGAAAATTAAATATTGTACCACTATAAAAAAACCAAAAAATAGCACTGATTTACAAATTAAATTAGTGCTATTTAAATTAAAAAAATGTCTACAACCAAAACTCAACTTACTACAGGATACATTCCAATTGATAGTTTAACTATGACAATTACTGGTAATGCAACTGCAGATATCAATTTTAATTTTGATGCTGAATTATCTACAATAACAGACTTTAAAAACACATTAACTACTAAAAATTCTATTTGGACAACATTAATTCCTGATATTTTAATATTTGTTGCAAGTTTTTTAATTGATATATTTACAAATTCTTCTGTACCTGTTATAGATCAGGTAAAATCTTTTGAGGTACCTGACACATTATTAAACGATATTTTTCAAATAGAAACCACCAAAATTCATATAGATGGCTCAATTAGCATGACTAATAATAGCAATACTCCTGTAACAGCCAAAGTTTTTGCTGAAACATTAACTGTTGAAGGAAATGGTCAAAAAAAGCATATTATTAATCCAGAAAAATTATTTATTGGTTACATAAATAAAAACTTACAAGCTAAATCAGGAACTCAAAAAATCACCCTAATAAAAGGAGCTAAAGTCAACTCTACAGTAATTTAACAAACTTCATCTTTCACAATACTTTTTGTTTCGTAAATTTACTTCTCAAATTTTACTAAACAAATTATGAAAAAACACTTTTTCTCTTCAATTGTATTTCTATTAGTATCACTTTTTTTATTTAATTGTACCCCAACTACAAAAAATGATATAGAAAAAAAAGACACTTATGTTGTAGATAATTTCACAAAAAAAGAAGTAGATATTGTAATGCGTGATGGTGTAAAATTACACACTACTATTTATGCTCCAAAAGATACTTCTAAAAAATATCCTATTCTAATGCAAAGAACACCTTACAGTTCTAGACCTTATGGAAAAGGAATGAAAACTAAAATTGGACCAAACACACATTTAATGAAAGATGGATATATTGTAGTATATCAAGATGTTCGTGGACGTTGGATGAGTGAAGGTGTATATGATAATATGCGTGCTTACATCCCGAATAAAAAAGAAAACGAATCTGATGAAGTTTCAGATACGTATGACACCATAGATTGGTTGGTAAAAAATGTAGAAAACAACAATGGCAGAGTTGGTACTTGGGGAATTTCATACCCTGGACATTATGCAACTGTTTCTACTATAGATGCACATCCAGCATTAAAAGCAGCTTCTCCACAAGCTTGTATTGGCGATTTTTTCTTTGATGATTTTCATCATAATGGCGCTTTTTTATTGAGCTATTTTAGAGCAATTTCACTTTTTGGAACCTATAAAGATACACCAACAGATTCTGCTTGGTATTCTTTCCCAAAAATGAATTCTCAAGATCAATATCAGTTTTTCTTAGACAAAGGTCCTTTAAAAAACCTAAACGAATATTTCCAGTATGATAAATTAGACGTTGCAAATAGCTCTAAAAAAGAAAAAATAGATGATTTTTTCTGGAAAGAAATTACAGAGCATCCAAATTACGATTCTGTTTGGAAAAGCAAAGGTATTATACAGCACATGGACAAAGTTCCTAGCTCTGTAGCAACTATGATTGTAGGTGGTTGGTTTGATGCAGAAGATTTATATGGGCCTTTAGAAACTTATAAAGGCATTGAAAAACATGGCAAAGAAAATTACAATACACTCGTTTTTGGACCTTGGGATCATGGAAAATGGGCAAGAAATACTGTTAAAAATTATGTGGGTAATTATTATTTTGGTGATTCTATTTCCTTAAATTTTCAGAAAGAAATAGAAACTAAATTCTTTCATCATTTCTTAAAAGGAAAAGGCGATAAAAATTCTGGTTTACCAGAAGCTTATGTATACGATTCTGGAAAGAAAGAATGGAAATCCTATGATGCTTGGCCTCCTAAAAATGTTGTAAAACAAGAGTGGTTTATGTTTGAAAATCAGAAATTAACTAAAACTTGGCATGATAAAATATTTAAAATAAACTTCATAAGTGACATTAAACGTCCAGTACCATATTCTGAAGATATTAAAACGGTTTTTACACCGAGAAAATATATGACAGACGACCAACGTTTTGCAGCAAGAAGACCTGATGTTTTGGTTTTTGAAACCGATATTTTAACCGAAGATTATACTTTGGCTGGAGATATTTTAGCAAAGTTAAAAGTTGCAACAACTGGTACTGCAGCAGATTGGATTGTAAAAGTGATTGATGTACATCCAACAGAATTAAAAGATGATAAAGAAAATGATAAATTACAAGACCATTTAAAAATGAGCAATTACCACTTAATGGTTAGAAGTGAAGTTTTACGTGGACGTTTTAGAAATAGTTTTGAAAAACCAGAACCTTTTACTCCCAATAAAAAAACGGATGTAAATATTAAGTTACAAGATGTTTTTCACACGTTTAAAAAAGGACATAAATTACAAATACAAGTACAAAGTACTTGGTTTCCTTTAATAGATTTAAATCCGCAAACTTATGTAGACAACATTTATAAAGCTGATGAAAAAGACTTTAAAACCCAAACACATACCGTTTTTACAGATTCTAGTATAGAGTTTTCTGTATTAAAAGAATAGAAACATGAAATTTACTTGTTCAGTAATCATCAACAGGCCCAAAGAATTGGTTGCAAATTTGTTTGCAAACCCAGATTTTTTGGGTGAATACCAAGATAATTTTTTAAGAAAACAATTAATTTCTGGTAGAGTTGGAGAAGTAAATACAATTTCTAAGATTTATTACAAAATGGGAAAAGGTGAAATGGAGTTAACAGAAACCATTTTAAAAAATGACTTACCTAACTCCTTTTCAGCTTTTTACTATCATAAACATACAGAAAACACAATGAAATCTGTTTTTACTGCGATTGATAACAATACTACAAAATACGATGCTGAAATTAACTATACAGCATTTAAAGGTTTTGCTGTAAAAATGATGAAACTTCTATTTCCAAGTATGTTTAAAAAACAAGTTGAAAAGTGGCTGAAAAATTTTAAACATTTTGTAGAAAAACAGTAAATATGAATTGCAAAAACTGTCAAGATCCACTAGAAGAAAATGCCCAATTTTGTGATAATTGTGGCGCAAAAGTAATTACATATAGAATTACTTTTAAAATTTTAATCACAGACTTTTTTATAAATGTTTTTGGTGTAGATAGTAAGTTTTTTCTTACCCTTAAAAAATTGCTTACACATCCTGATGAAGTTATTCAAGAATATTTAACAGGTGTTAGAAAGCGCTATGTAAATCCGTTTGCTTTTTTAGGAATTGGTGCTGCACTTTCTCTACTTATTTTTAATTATTATGCAGACGAGTTTATAGAAGTTCAAACTTCTGTAAATTCAAAAAATATTGAAAACCTCACAAAAATAATAGAAAAGGAAATTCCAGAAAATTTACCTGAAAAAGAAATTAAAAAAATAGAAGCAAATAAAAGCATTGCTAAATTACAACTTCAGTTTATGCATAATTTGTGGCAATTTATGCTTCGCTATTTTAATTTATTAACCTTTGTATTTCTTTTTATTTATGCAATTTTAAGCAAATGGACCTATTGGAAACCTTATAATTTTGGAGAACATATTGTTATGAATGCATACATATATGGCTTTGCTACCTATTTTACAATTGTTGCATTTACTGTTTCTATGATTACCCATCCTTCTGTTTACACCTATAGTATGTTGGGTTACATTTTCTATTATATGTATGTTTTTAGAAAAATTTACAACCATTCCGTATTAAAAACATTTGTAAAATTACTTCGTTTTTTAATTGGTTTAGTTATTTTATTTCTCATTACAATAGTAATTGCAGGTATTACAATGTTTATTTTAATGAAAATTGGAGTTATTAAAATTTAATTATTTTTCTTTTTCTACCATTTTAAATAAAATTAGTAAAACAGCCACACCAACCAAAGATAAAACACCAATAATATTTAACATAGATGTATAACCTAATTTATCTACCATTTGTAAACCAGAAGTATGACTAAAAATATGCGAAAGCGCAAATGCCATACTATACATAGCCATATATTCTCCAGAATTACCTTTTTTTGCTCTATCTAATGCAAAAGAATTCGAGAATGGGAAACCAATCATTTCTCCAATAGACATGAGTAAAATTCCTAAAATAATTATAAAAAATAGGTTTGTAGTATTTAGTACAAAAAAACTTAGTGCAACTAAAAACAAGCCAAAAGCAACTAGCTTTATTTTAGAAAACTTTGTACTCTCTAACCATTTTATTAAAGGCATTTCAAAAATAAAAATAAAAAAACCATTAAATCCCATTAACAAACCTATCTCTAGCTCTGTCATAAATCTTACATCTTTATAATATAATGGCATTGTAGAAAAATATTGTAAAAAGGTAAAAGCAAAAAGAAACATGGCAATAAAAAACACCCAATAAATTTTGTCTTTATAGGCAGATTTTGGGTTTTCTACTTTTATTACATCCAATTCTTTTACTTTTTTAGGATGAAGAACTTGTAACAACAAAAAACCAGCTAATACACAAGTTATGCCATCTACCCAAAATAAACCAGAATACCCAATTCCAGTAATAATTAATCCGCCAATAGCAGGACCACCAGCAAAACCTAAGTTTATTGCCAAACGAATTAAAGTAACCGAACGCGTTTTATTTTCTATTTTACTATAAGCATTTAAAGCCACAAACATTGCTGGTCTAAAAGTATCTGCCACTAACATTACTAACAAAATACCTATAGAAAACTCTACAAAAGTAGATGCGTATTGTAAAAAAACAAAAAACAAACCTGTTAAAAACAAACTATAAAGCATTACTTTATAATAGCCAATTTTATCAGTTAATTTTCCTCCAATCCAAGTACCTATAAAAGATCCTATCCCCCAAAAAGACAATATCCAACCAACATTTTCTAATGAAAAACCTAAACTCTTATTTAGGTACAATGATAAAAAAGGAATAACCATTGTTCCAGATCTATTGATAAAAGTAACCAGCGCTAACCACCAAACTTCTTTAGAGAGTCCTCTAAAAGTATTTATGTAATTTTTAAAAAGTGTATTCATTTTTGGTTGAGTTGATATTTGTATAATAAAAAAGTCCGACTAAATAGTCGGACTTTTACAATTGCTTGATTTTATATTGATATTATCAAAACACATAAATAGACCGATCTTTTCGTGAAATCCACGATAATTGGGTAATAAATGTTCTGACAGTTTTCATTTTATTATTATTTATGCACCAAAGCTACATAAAATTTTTGAATGTTGTATTTTTGATTGGTAAATTTTAATTTAAATGAAATTTAAAAAACGAATTTTATATTCAATCTTAATACTTTTAATTCTTTTTGTTGCCAATATTTTTATTTCTACTGGGTATTTTAGAACTATAGAAAATAGTTTTGAAGGCAAAATTTTAAAAAAGATTAATTTAGTTGGTGCAGAAGATATTACAATTAGTCAAAAAGATAGTTTTGCAATTATATCTTCTACTGCAAGAAATAAATTTCCGAATACAAAACAAGAAGTTGGAGGTTTGTATTTTATCGATTTAAAAAATAAAGATTACACACCTATTCATTTAACAAAAAACTTTAAAAAACCTTTTGCACCTCATGGAATTTCTATCTTTAAAAAAGATAGCACTTACACAATAGCTGCTATAAATCATACCAAAGAAGCAGAATTTATTGAGATTTTTGAATTGGTGAATCAAAAATTAATTCACCTAAGAACGCTAAAAAACGAATTAATTTTCAGCCCAAATGACTTAGTTTTATTAGACGAAAAAAGTTTTTATTTTACAAATGACCATAAATACAAACAAGATTTAAAAAGACTTGCTGAAGATTATTTAGGTTTATCAATTTCTAATGTGGTTTATTTTGATGGAAAAAAATACACACAAGTTGCAGACGGAATAGCATACGCAAATGGAATAAACTTTGATAAAAATAGAAACTTGTTATTTGTTGCTTCACCCAGAAAATTTTTAGTAAAAGTCTATCAAAAAAACAAAGACAATTCACTTGATTTTATAGAAGATATCGATTGTAAAACTGGAGTGGATAATATAGAATTTGATGCAGAAAACAATTTATGGATTGGTTCACACCCAAATTTACTGCATTTTGCTGCTTATGCAAAAGGAGATAAAGAAACATCTCCATCAGAAATTATAAAAATAAATTATCGTAAAAAAGGAGATTATTCTATTAAACAAATTTATATGGAAGATGGCAGTAAAATGTCTGCTTCTACTGTTGCTGCTCCTTTTGGAAACCTTATTTTAACAGGAAACGTTATGGATGATAAATTTTTAATTTTACAAAAAACTATTGACTAATTTTATACTTTAGCAACTATGAAAAAAACAACTCTATTATTGCTTGTGCTACTAATAATTTTTTCTTGTGGAAGTGGAAAATCTTTTCAGAGTTTTTTTAACAATCACAAAAGAGACATAGGCGTAACTGCGTTTCAGGTTCCTAATTTTATGAGAGCTTTGTTAACCAATATTTCTCCAGAAATAAATAGTTTGTTTGGCAATGTTAAAGATTTTAAATTCATCACTTTTAATAACATTTCTTCTTTAAAACAACAATCTTTAATTCAAGAAATGGATTTGGTAACCTCCAATAAATTCACAGATATTTTAAGAACAAATACTACAGAAAAAACAAAAATTATTTCTGTAAAAGAAGATGGCAATATTGTAACACAAGCTATTATTTTTAATTCAACATTAGCAAAAACCTCTGTTTTCTATTTAAAAGGAAGGTTTGATCCAAATCAATTGAAACAACTTTCTGAAACCAATCAGTTTGAAAATTTATCTAACAAATTGCTTCAAAATTATCAAACCACTCCAAAAACACCAAGTTTTAATCCAAATTAAAATGAAAAAAACACTTTTATTTTTTACTTTACTATTAATCATTTCTTGTAATTCTCAAGACAAACGAGAATTAATGGGCAAAACTAAATACCAACAAAAAGAAAATGCTCGCTTTAAAGATGCTTCAAAATCTCCTTTAAAAAAGAAGGATTTAAAAAACTTTAAAGGACTTGATTTTTTTCCCATAGATTCTGCTTTTATTGTAAAGGCTACTTTTACTGCAATAGAAAACGCTCCTGTTTTTGAAATGGCAACAACTACAAATAGAAAGCCACTTTATAAAGAATATGGTAAACTAAACTTTACTTTAAAAGATAAAAAATTAGAATTAACCATTTACCAAAGTCAGGATGATTTGCGTGATGAGAAATACAAAGATTATCTATTTTTACCTTTTACAGACAATACTTCTGGCAACGAATCTTATGGTGGAGGACGTTATATGGATGTGATGATTACTGATATTAAAGACGGAAAAGTTACTTTAAATTTCAACAATACATACAACCCATATTGTGCTTATAATGATAAATATTCTTGCCCATTAACACCCAGAAAAAACCATTTAGATGTTGAAGTAAAAGCGGGTGTTAAAGTTTTTGAAAAGCATTAATTTTTGAAGCTGCTTCATGCTTGGAATTTATTTTGTACGAAGTAGAAAGGCTCTATCTTTTTTATTTTTCCTAAAGTTAAATTTTAGGTAATGTGGCAAAAAATGGTTGGTAATTTTTACATCAAGATTTGTTATATTCCCAAAGTTAATTTGAACAGGACAT
>NZ_JBYVJW010000016.1:0-99373 GCF_058147165.1 Polaribacter sp. 2305UL8-11
TGTCCTGTTCAAATTAACTTTGGGAATATAACAAATCTTGATGTAAAAATTACCAACCATTTTTTACCACATTACCATAAAACATAATAGATTATAAATGGAGCTATAAATCCATAAAAAAAACCAACGTAAACTTCTTTTACTGTATGTGCTTTTAAATATAGTCTAGAACTGCCTAATAAGCCAGATAATAAAATTGCAATTACAATTATAGGAACAAAAGAACTTGAGTAAATCAGTCCTAAAACAATAAAAAAACTCGTAGAAATACCTAAAGATAATAAGTGTAAACTTGCTTTAAGCTTAAAAAAAAACGATATATAAATTAGAACTAAACCCAAAGATGTTGCATAAAATAGTAGTCCTAAATCTGATAAATTAGAAATAGAACTTAATGTGTTTCCTAATAAATAGAAAAGCACTATCATAACTGCAACAGGCACCTTTCTTTCTTTTATACTTTCTACTTGAAAGGATTTTATTATTTTAATTTTTTTAAAAAGAATTAAAATAAATAAGGGAATTAAATATGTGGTTACAAATATTAGACCCAGTACAGCAAGTCTTTGATTACTATTAAAATTAGTTTGTATAAAAATAAAATATAGCAACACTCCAATAGTGGGTATAACTATAGGATGTAGAATTGTAGATATTATTTTATGAAACTTCACTAAATTTCTTTACGTAAACGTGCAACAGGTAAATCTAATTGTTCTCTATATTTAGCCACAGTTCTTCTGGCAATTGGGTATCCTTTTTCTTTTAAAATTTTAGCCAATTTTTCGTCAGTTAAAGGCTTCTTTTTGTCTTCTTCTGTAATTACGGTCTCTAAAATTTTCTTAATTTCTTTAGTAGATACATCTTCTCCTTGATCATTTTTCATAGATTCTGAAAAGAATTCTTTAATTAATTTTGTGCCATAAGGTGTAGATACATATTTGCTATTTGCAACTCTAGAAACTGTAGAAACATCCATATTAATCTTATCTGCAATATCTTTTAAAATCATTGGTTTTAACTTACGTTCATCACCCGTTAAAAAATAATCATACTGATAATGCATAATCGTATTCATAGTAATTAAAAGTGTCTGCTGACGTTGTTTAATTGCGTCTATAAACCATTTTGCAGCATCTAATTTTTGTTTGATAAAAAAGACAGCATCTTTTTGAGATTTATTTTTTATTTTAGATTCTTGATAACCCTTAAGCATATTGTTATACTCTCTAGAAATATGCAATTCTGGAGCATTTCTAGAATTTAACGTTAAATCTAATTTCCCATCAATTAATTTGATAGAAAAATCTGGCACAATTTGCTCTGCAATTTTATTATTACCAGCATAAGAACTACCAGGTTTAGGATTTAATTTAGAAATTTCTGTATTTACTTCCTTTAATTCTGCTTCTGAAATATTAAATTTTTCTTGTAATTTTTTGTAATGTTTTTTCACAAAATGATCAAAAGCATTCTCAAGAATTTCGATAGCTAAACTCCTAATTTTTGTTTTATCTTTTCTTTTTAATTGAATAATTAAGCACTCTTTTAAGTCTCTTGCTCCAACTCCTATAGGATCTAAAATATGTATAACATTTTTTAAGATGGCTATTACTTTTTCTTCTGTTGTAAATACGTTTGCTGTAAATGCCAAGTCATCTACTAAATCTAAAATATCTCTTCTTATATACCCACTATCATCTATACTACCTACCAAAAACTCTGCAATGGCTTTTTCATCATCATCAAAATTATAGGTATTTAACTGGTTTTTTAAAGACTGATGAAAACTTGTTCCTGCTGCATAAGGCACGTTTTTTTCTTCATCATCAGAGGAATAATTGTTAGCTTGAGTTTTGTAATTGGGTATTTCATCATCACTCAAATATTCATCAATATTAATGTCTTCTGCTTCAATTTTTTCGGTTCCTGTGTCATCAAATTCATTAGATAGATCTTCATCATAAGAATCAGATTCATCTTTACCAGTATCTAAAGCAGGATTTTCTTCAATTTCTTGTTTTAATCTTTCTTCAAAAGCTTGTGTAGGCAATTGAATTAACTTCATCAACTGAATTTGTTGTGGAGATAATTTTTGTAAGAGTTTATATTGTAAACTTTGTTTTAGCATAGATTTAAAGATACAAATTTTGTTTTAAAATTCGGCATTTTGTGGTGTTCTTGGAAAAGGAATAACATCTCTAATATTACCCATTCCTGTAGTAAATTGCACTAAACGTTCAAAGCCTAATCCGAAACCAGAATGCACTGCAGTACCAAATTTACGCAAATCTAGATACCACCATAACTCTTCTTCAGGAATGTCTAAAGCTTTCATTTTTTCTACTAAAACATCATAACGTTCTTCTCTTTGAGATCCTCCCACAATTTCTCCAATACCTGGAAAAAGTACATCCATAGCTCTTACCGTTTTTCCATCGTCATTTAAACGCATATAAAATGCTTTTATATTTGCTGGGTAATCAAACAAAATAACTGGACATTTAAAGTGCTTTTCTACTAAAAAACGTTCGTGTTCAGATTGTAAATCTGCGCCCCAATCGTTTATTGGAAACTGGAATTTTTTCTTTTTATTTGGCTTAGAATTTCTTAGAATATCTATGGCTTCTGTGTAAGTAACTCTTTTAAAATTATTATCTACAACAAATTTTAATTTTTCTAGCAAACTCATTTCACTTCTTTGTGCTTGTGGTTTGCTTTTTTCTTCTTGTGTTAAACGTTGGTCTAAAAAGGCTAAATCATCCATGCAATTTTCTAAAACGTAGTTAATTACATATTTAATAAAATCTTCTGCTAAATCCATATTACCATCTAAATCCATAAAAGCAACTTCGGGTTCTATCATCCAAAATTCTGCTAAATGACGAGTAGTATTTGAATTCTCTGCCCTAAAAGTTGGTCCAAAAGTGTAGGCTTTTCCTAAAGACATTGCATAAGCCTCAGCTTCTAACTGACCAGATACTGTTAAGTTGGTTTCTTTACCAAAAAAATCTTTTGTGTAATCTATTTTACCATCTTCTGTAAGTGGAGCTTCATTGTCTTTAAAAGTAGTAACTCTAAACATTTCTCCTGCACCTTCTGCATCAGAGCCAGTAATTATTGGTGTATTTACGTAATTAAAATCGCGTTCTTGAAAGTATTTATGTACAGCAAAAGATAGCTTAGAGCGCACACGCATTACTGCACTAAAAGTATTTGTTCTCATTCTTAAATGTGCATTTTCACGTAAGAACTCAAAACTATGTTTTTTAGGCTGAATTGGATATTCATCTGGATTTGAATCGCCTAAAATTTCTATTTCAGACACTTGAATTTCTACAGATTGTCCTTTACCTTGACTTTCTGCTAAAGTACCTTTTACAGCAAGAGCAGCTCCTGTATTTATTCTTTTTAAAATTGTTTCTGGTGTGTTTTCAAAATCGATAACACATTGTATATTGTTTATGGTAGAACCATCATTTAAAGCAATAAAACGATTGCTTCTAAAAGTTCTAACCCATCCTTTTAATTGTATTTCTTGTAATAATAATGCATCATTTTTTAAAATTTCTGCAACACTTGTCTTCATCATCTTTATAAATAGTATTAAAATAAATAATAAAATAAAAAGGTAAAGATACTTTTTTGCTGTAAGATTAGCAATGAAAGAAACGTCAATAAAAAGATAAAATTTATAGTTCTTTTTTATCCTCTTTTGGAGGAAAAATTTTCATTGCAGGCTCTTTAAATACTTTTTTATTGGCAATTTTCTTCTCGAAAGTTAATAGTAAAGAAGGTAACAATAATAAGTTAGAAACCATTGCTAAAAGTAGTGTTATAGAAACCAAGCCACCTAAGGCTATAGTACCTCCAAAACTAGAAAGTGTAAAGGTTAAAAAACCAAAAAACAATACAATAGAAGTATAAAACATACTAACACCAGTTTCTCTTAAAGCTGCATAAACAGAGGGTTTTATACGCCATTTATTAGCAATTAATTCTTGTCTGTATTTTGCTAAAAAGTGAATAGTGTCATCTACAGAAATACCAAATGCGATACTAAATACCAAAATTGTAGATGGTTTTATTGGAATTCCAAAAAATCCCATTAAGCCAGCAGTTATTAATAATGGAAGCATATTAGGTATTAATGATATAAAAATCATTTGAGGTGATCTAAACATCCAAGCCATAAAAATGGCAATTAATAAAATTGCTAAGGATAGAGAAATTACTAAATTGTTAATTAAATAATTGGTCCCTTTTATAAAAACAAGTGCTTTTCCTGTAAGTGAAACTTCATATTTATCTGATGGAAATTCTTTGGCAATGACAGTTTTTAATCGTTCTTGAATGATGTCCATTTTATCGGTACCAATATCTTTCATAAACGTAGTTATTCTTGCATAACGTCCTGTAGAGTCTACAAAATTCTTTAGCATGCCAGCATCACTATTAGAATTTTTGGTGTATGCAAAAATGTAACTTTGTTCTTGACCAGTTGGTAATTGATAGTATTTTGGATTTCCTTTGTAATAAGCTTGCTTAGAGTATTTTACTAAATTTGTGACAGAAATTGGTTTAGAAAGCTCAGGAAAAGACTCAATAGCCTCATTCAACTCTTCCATCTTTTTTAAGGTAGAGAGTTTCATGACACCTTTTTCTTTTTTAGTATCTATTAAAATTTCTAATGGCATAATACCACCAAATTCACTTTCGAAAAACTTAATATCTTGATAAAAACTTTCGCTCTTAGGCATGTCTTCTATCAAACTACCAGAAACTTTAATTTGATAAACACCTATAATACCTGCAATAATTACAATTACAGTTGCAAAATAAATAGTAATTCTGTGGTTTTTAACCATTCTTTCCATCCAGTCTACTACATTTTCAATCCATCTTTTTTCAAGATGATTTAAATGTTTTTTCTTGGGTAATGGCATAAAACTGTAAATAATAGGAATAATTAAAAGTGCCAGAATAAAAATACTAATAATGTTAACTGAGGCTAAAATTCCGAATTCTCTTAACAAATTACTTTTTACAAAAACAAAGGTTGCAAAACCAGATGCAGTTGTAATATTGGTCATTAAAGTGGCGTTCCCAATTTTGGCAATTACACGTTGTAAAGATTTTGCTTGGTTACCATGCTTTTTAATTTCTTGTTGATATTTATTAATTAGAAAAACAGCATTTGGTACACCAATTACAATTATTAATGGTGGAATTAAGGCTGATAAAACTGTAATCTCATATCTAAATAATCCTATAAAACCAAAGGCCCATATAACACCTATCATAACTACTAATAAAGTTATAAATGTGGCTCTGTAAGAACGAAAGAAGAAGAAGAAAATTAATGCGGTTATCACCAATGCACCTGCTACAAATATGCCAATTTCATCTTGTATATTTTGTGCATTTAATGTTCTAATGTATGGCATTCCAGAAACTCGAACATCTAAATTATTTTCCTTTTCGAAGTTTTCTACTATCGGAATTAAAGTATTAAAAATAAAATCTCTCCTTACAGGGGTATTTATAATTTCTTTTTTTATGTAAATAGCAGTTTGTAAAGTTCCTGTTTCTTTGTTATACAGTAAATTATCGTAAAAAGGTAATTTTTCGAAAAGTTGTTTTTTTATGGCATTAACTTCTTTTGAAGTTTTAGGGTTTTCTTCATACAGAGGTTCTAAAACAAATTTCCTTTTTTTTCTATCAACTTTTAATTTTTGAACATCTGCAATAGATACTGTAAAATCAATCTCCTTTAAATCGTCAAATTTTTTTACTAGATTGTTCCAAGCATTAAACTTTTTAGGCGTAAAAACAGTGCTGTCTTTTATACCAAGAATAACTAAGTTACCTTCTTCTCCAAAAATTTTTAAAAATTGATTGTATTGTAAATTTGCTTCATGATCTTCTGGTAGTAGGTTGGCTTCTGTATATGAAAACTTCATATATTTTATTTGTGAAGCTAATAAGCCAGTAATTATTGCGATTCCTAATAAAACCAAATAACGGTTTCTTAAGATAATGCCAGCAGCTTTTGTCCAGAAATTCATTTAAAAAAATTTATGCAAAGGTAGTTATTTTGTAGAAGTGTTTTTAAACAAAAAGAGGCTGTCTGAAAAGTATTAAAATTTGTCATTTCGACTGTAATGGAGAAATCTTATTTACTTAAAATCAATTAAATAGATTTTTCGACAAAGCCTGTCTTGAGCGAAGACGAAAGGCTCAAAATGACAGATAAATTAACTTTTCAGACAGCCTATTTTTGTTATGTTGGTTGTTTTAAACCGTCATTATTTCTTTTTCTTTTACAGCGTACTTCTCGTCTACTTCTTTTACAAAAGTATCTGTAAGAGTTTGTACATTTTCTTCTGCGATTTTTTTCATATCATCAGAAACATCCGTTTTTTTAATATCGTTATTTGCATCTTTACGAGCATTTCTAATACCTACTTTTGCATGTTCTGCTTCTGCTTTTGCCTGTTTTGATAAACCTTTTCTTCTTTCTTCTGTTAAGGGTGGTACATTAATCATAATTAAATCACCATTATTCATTGGGTTTAAACCTAAGTTTGCAATTTGAATTGCTTTTTCAATTTCTTGCAACATGTTTTTTTCCCAAGGTTGTATGCTTAAAGTTCTTGCATCTGGAGTGTTTATGTTTGCTACTTGGCTTAATGGGGTTTGTGATCCATAGTAATCTACCATTACATTTGATAGCATAGATGGTGTTGCTTTCCCTGCTCTAATAGAGCGTAATTCTTTTACTAAATGCTCTATGGCATTATTCATTGCTTCTTTTGCAGTATCTAAAATAAATTCAATTTCTTCGTTCATCTTTAGTAAATTTTAAAAGATTTAGATTCTCGTTTTCCGAGAATGACATTTTATATATTCTTTCAAGAAATAATCTTGAATAGCATTTTTTAATTAAACATCAACAACAGTACCAATTTTTTCACCAGAAAGTAGTTTTAGTAAATTTCCTTGTGTATTCATATCAAATACAATAATTGGTAAATTATTTTCTTCGCTTAATGTAAATGCTGTCATATCCATTACTTTTAAGCCTTTTTCAATAACTTGTTTAAAGGTAATTTTTTCAAATTTTACAGCGTCTTTATTTTTTTCAGGGTCAGAAGAGTAAATACCATCTACTCTTGTTCCTTTTAAAATAGCATCTGCGTTTACTTCAATAGCTCTTAAAACTGCTGCTGTATCTGTGGTAAAATAGGGGTTTCCTGTTCCTGCTCCAAAAATAACAACTCTACCTTTTTCTAAATGTCTATTTGCTTTTCTTTTTATATAAGGTTCTGCTACTTCTTTAATTTCTAAAGCTGTTTGTAATCTGGTATGCACGTTTTCATCTTCTAATGCACTTTGTAAAGCTAAACCATTTATACAAGTGGCTAACATACCCATGTGATCTCCTTGTACACGATCCATACCATTTGCTGCACCAGCAACTCCTCTAAAAATATTTCCACCACCAATAACTATGGCAACCTCTATGCCTTTAGCTACAACTTGTTTAATTTCTTTTGCGTATTCAGCTAAACGTTTTGGGTCTATACCATATTGTCTATCGCCCATTAATGCTTCTCCACTTAATTTTAAAAGAACTCTTTTGTATTGCATAGTATGTTTTGAAAGTTGTGCAAAATTACGTTTTTTTTTTGATTTTGCTTTTTTTTGGAAAACAAAAAAACCTCGCAATTTGCGAGGTTTTAAAAATATAATTTTAAAGGAAAATTTATCCTAAAGTAACTCTTTTAAAAGTAGATACTTCTACGTCTCCATAAGTCTTTACATACTCAGCAACATTTTTCTTTTCATCTTTAATAAAAGCCTGATCTAAAAGACATTGTTCCATATCTAAAGTGGTGTTGTCAGAAATGAATCTTTCCATTTTTCCTGGTAAAATTCTATCCCAGATTTTTTCTGGTTTTCCTTCTGCAGCTAATTCAGCTTTTGCAGCTTCTTCAGCTTTTGCTAAAACATCATCAGATAATTGAGATCTAGAAATAAATTGAGGAACATTTTTTAATGTTTTACCTAATCTACCTAACTCGATATTATCTTTTTCAATCACAGCAATTCTTGCTTCAGTTTCTGCAGCAACATAAGCAGGATCAAAATCTTTGTAAGATAAAGTTGTAGCTCCCATAGATGCAACTTGCATTGCAACATCTTTTGCTAAAGTTTCAGCATTATCTACAACAGCAGATAAACCTACTAAAGCAGCAATTTTACCAATGTGAGTATATGCACCTACATAAGCAGCTTCTACTTTTTCAAAAGCAGTAATTTCTAATTTTTCACCAATAACACCAGTTTGTTCAACTAATTTATCAGCAACACTCATTCCATCAAAATCAGCAGCTAAAAAAGCTTCTTTACTGTCGTAATTTAAAGCGATGTCTGCAAATTGACCACCTAAAGCAACAAAAGATTCGTTTTTTCCAACAAAGTCAGTTTCACAAGCTAAAACAATAGCAACACCTTCTGTTTTTGCATCGTTAATTCTTGTTACTGCAACACCTTCTGTAGATTCTCTATCAGCTCTTTTTGCAGCAATTTTCTGACCTTTTTTACGTAAAATATCAATTGCTTTATCAAAGTCTCCAGCAGCTTCTACTAATGCCTTTTTACAGTCCATCATTCCTGCTCCAGTAGCTTCTCTTAATTTCTTAACATCAGCAGCACTTATTTTTACTGTTTCCATGTTATCTATTTTTTAACGATTATAATTATTTTGTTTCTTCAGCAGGAGTTTCTGTAACTTCAACTTTAGTTGCTTTTTTTTCTGCTTTTGGAGCAGTAGCTTCTTTAGTTTCTTTTACTTTTTCTTTGTCTGCTTTTCTATCTGATAAACCTTCTGCAACAGCATCTGTTACAAAAGATAGTACTTTATCTATAGATTTAGAAGCGTCATCATTTGCTGGGATTACAAAATCTACCTGTCTTGGGTCTGAATTTGTATCTACCATTGCAAAAATTGGAATATTTAATTTTTGAGCTTCTGCAACAGCAATGTGTTCTTTTTTGATGTCGATTACAAATAACGCACCTGGTAAACGAGTCATATCAGAAATAGAACCTAAATTCTTTTCTAATTTTTCTCTTTGACGGTTAATTTGTAATTTTTCTCTTTTAGATAGTGCATCAAAAGATCCATCAGTTTTCATTCTATCAATCTGAGCCATTTTTTTAACAGCTTTTCTAATAGTAACAAAGTTTGTTAACATACCTCCAGGCCATCTTTCTGTGATGTATGGCATATTTACTGCTTTTGCTTTATCTGCAACAATATCTTTTGCTTGCTTTTTTGTTGCAACAAATAAAATTTTACGTCCAGAGTTTGCTATTTTTTTTAAAGCTTCTGAAGTTTCTTCTATTTTTGCTGCTGTTTTATACAAATCTATGATGTGTACACCATTTCTTTCTGTATAAATATATGGAGCCATATTTGGATTCCACTTTCTAGTTAAGTGTCCAAAGTGTACACCACTATCTAATAATTCTTGAATGTTTACGTTTGCCATTTTTAAAATGTGTTTACTTTCTGTTTTTGAAATCAATGATTAAGTAGTCTTTCGAGTCTTAATCATTTAGATACTAAACTGTTTAATATTAAATTTATATAACAGTTCTCTGACAAAATATTGAGACCTTTCGACTGCGCTCAAGGTGACAATACATATGTTATCTCTTAGAGAATTGGAATTTCTTACGTGCTTTTTTCTGACCGAATTTCTTACGCTCAACCATTCTTGGATCTCTTGTTAGTAATCCTTCTGGTTTTAAGATTGCTCTATGATCTTCGTTAATTGAAACTAAAGCTCTTGTAATTGCTAAACGAATAGCTTCTGCTTGTCCTGTTACACCACCACCATAAACATTTACTTTAATATCGTAAGAAGTTAAGTTTTCTGTTAGCATTAATGGTTGTTGTACCTTATATTGTAAAGTTCCTGTTGTAAAGTAACTTTTATAATCTTTTCTGTTAACTGTAATGTTACCTTTACCTTCAGTAAGATAAATACGTGCAACAGCAGTTTTTCTTCTACCTATTTTGTGAACTGTATCCATTATTTAAGATCGTTAATGTTAATAGTTTTAGGTTCTTGACCTGCGTGTTTGTGCTCTGAACCTGCATATACATACAAGTTTCTGTATAAAGCGCTACCTAAAATATTTTTTGGTAACATACCTTTTACTGCTTTTTCGATTAATCTTGTAGGATCTTTCTCAAACATTTCTGTAGCAGTTAGCGATCTTTGTCCTCCTGGGTAACCTGTGTGACGAATGTAAGATTTGTCTTTCCACTTGTTTCCTGTAAGGTTAATTTTTTCTGCGTTGATAATAACCACGTTATCTCCACAATCTACGTGAGGAGTATAATTTGGTTTGTATTTACCTCTAATTAGCTTTGCTACTTTAGAAGCTAGACGACCCAACGTTTGCCCGTCCGCATCAACTAAAACCCACTCCTTGTTTACGGTAGCTGCGTTTGCTGATACTGTTTTGTAACTTAATGTGTTCATAATTACACTATTAGTTTTTGTTTATGAATAATTTATTTTTTCCTTAAAAAAGGAGTGCAAATGTAAGGAGATTTATTTGATTGACAAATAGTGTTTTAGTTATTTTCTTACTTTTTGTAAATGTTAAAACATGATTCTCATTATTAACATATCCTTAAGAAAATAGAAAAGTACTTTTGTGTTGATAAATCAACTAAATTTATGAAGCTTAGTTTGCCAATTTTATTGGTGTGTTTTTCTATTTCGATTAGTAATTACGCACAAGAATCAACAGAAGTTGTCCCTAAAAGAATTTATACTACAAAAAAACTCAAAAAAGTTCCAATTATAGATGGGGTTATTTCTGAAGATGCTTGGGACGTGGTAGAATGGTCTTCAGATTTTACTGAGAAAAATCCTGATGAAGGAACACCACCAACACATCAAACAAAATTTAAAGTGATGTATGATGATAAGTATTTATACGTTGCGATTAGAGCACTAGATGATAACCCAGAGTTGATTGAACAAAGATTAACCAGAAGAGATGGTTTTGCTGGAGATAGAGTAAACGTAATTATAGATAGTTATCATGATAAAAGAACTGCTTTTGTTTTTACAACAACTGCAGCAGGTGTAAAAGGTGAAGAAATAGCCACTCAAAATGGTAATAATTGGGATGATAGTTGGAACCCTATTTGGTATACAAACGCAAAAGTAGATGACAAAGGATATACTGTTGAAATGAAAATTCCTTTTAGTCAATTACGTTTTGGAAAAGCTAAAGAACAAGTTTGGGGATTTAATGTAAATAGAACTATTTTTAGATTGCAAGAACGATCTCTTTGGCAAAGAATACCCAATGAACAAGCAGGTTTTATTAGCGAAGCAGGAGAGTTACATGGGTTAAAAAATTTAAAATCTCAAAAACAATTAGAAATCCAACCATTTATAGTTTTACAATATGATACCTATCAAAAAGAAGGAAATAATCCATTTAGAGATGGTAACGATTTTAAAATTAATGGGGGTTTAGATGCGAAAATTGGAATTACCAACGATTTAACCTTAGATCTTACAATAAATCCTGACTTTGGGCAAGTAGAAGCAGATCCTGGAGCCATTGCTTTGGATGGTTTTCAGATTTTTTTTAGAGAACAAAGACCTTTTTTTGTAGAAAATAAAAATATTTTCGATTTTGAATTTGCAAATGGGAGAGACAACCTTTTTTACAGTAGAAGAATTGGTAGAAATCCGCATAGAAATGCAAATTTAACTAATGGAGAATTTGCAAACGTACCACAAAATTCAACAATTTTAGGTGCTGCAAAATTTTCTGGAAAGACTAAAAACGGCTGGTCTATTGGTGTTTTAGAAAGTGTTACAGCAAATGAATTTGCAGAAATAAGACAAACAGATGGTACTACAAGAGAGGAAATTGTAGAGCCATTAACCAACTATTTTGTAACACGAGCTCAAAAAGATTTTAATGAAAGAAATTCTTATTTGGGTGGAATTTTTACGGCAACAAATAGAAATTTAAATGGTAATTTTTCTGAATTACACAAAGCAGCGTACACAGGAGGTATCGACTTTAGACATACTTGGCGAAAAAGAGATTTTTATGTAGAAGGAAATACAATTATGAGTCATGTTACAGGAAGTGAACAAGCCATTCTAAATACACAGACTTCAATTGCTAGGTTATTTCAAAGACCAGATGCAGATTATATAAAGTTAGACCCAACAAGAACTTCTTTAACAGGAACAGGAGGTAGAGTAGAACTTGGTAAACAAGGTGGAGGAAATTGGAGATATAATGGAGGTTTTATCTGGCGATCACCAGAGCTAGAATTAAATGATGTTGGTTTTTTAAGAAGCACAGATCAAATGATTCAGTTTGCAGCAGCAAGATATTTGTGGCAAGTACCAAAAGGTATTTATAGAGACATAAGAGTAAGTTTAGAGCAATCTTCTAACTATGATTTTGGAGGAAACTTAAACAGATTTCGTTATGAGTTACAAGGAAATGTGAATTGGAAAAATAACTGGTTTACAGAAGTAGGAATGGGTGCAAGTAACCAAATTCACAGAAATTCATTTTTAAGAGGTGGCCCTCGTTGGCGAGCAGCAGATGATAAATTTTTATTTTCATTTTTTGGTTCTGATAGAAGTAAAAAATTTAGTTTTACTTTAGGTTATGTTTTAGTAAGAAGCGATGAAGATGTTTTTGATAGAAATAGATATGTTTTTAGAATGAACTACCAACCTTTCGATTCTTTTAGTTTGTCTTTAAGCAATGAGTTAGAAAAAACTTCAGACAGAACACAATATGTTACAACCACAGACTTTGGTAGTTTAAAAAGATACATTTTAGGAAATATAGAAAACGATAGTTGGACAACCACATTACGATTAAATTATAGTATAAACCCCAATTTTTCTATACAGTTTTATGGGCAACCATTTATATCTAGAGGACGTTATTCCGCATTTAATTTTGTAAATAATTCTGTGGCAAACTCTATTAATGATAGAGTTAATTTTTACAATCAAAATCAAATTTCTTACACAAACCAACCAATTGCAATAGATAAAAATAATGATGGTAAATTAGAATATGACTATCCAAATGGAGGATATTTAGTTGATGAAAATGCCAGCGGAAATCCAGATTATGCATTTGCAAGACCCGATTT
Organism: Polaribacter sp. 2305UL8-11; assembly: GCF_058147165.1. Lineage (NCBI taxonomy): Bacteria > Pseudomonadati > Bacteroidota > Flavobacteriia > Flavobacteriales > Flavobacteriaceae > Polaribacter > Polaribacter sp. 2305UL8-11. The sequence goes on from NZ_JBYVJW010000016.1 coordinate 13,241, forward strand.
TTCTTTCGTACAATTACAAACAAATTTAGTTGTAAGATGGGAGTACATACCAGGATCAGAACTCTTTTTTGTTTGGGCTAGAGGCTCATCTGGCTCACAAGATTTTACTGAATCTCTTACGCAAAGTGTAAGAACACAAGTTTTTAATACACCAGCTCAAGACACCTTTTTAATAAAAGCTACTTATAGATTTGTGAGGTAATATTTTATTATTTAAACGTAGCACGTTGTAAACGATCATTAATCGATTTTCCTAAGCCATTTTCAGGAAAACGTTCTGCAATAATAACATCTAAATTTTGATGATCTAATTCGTGTAAAGAACTATATAAATTAGAAGCAGCTTCTTGCAATGATTTACTTTTAGATAAAACAATTTCAGCCAAAGAAGTGTTTTTTAAAGATTGATGAAAAACAAGTACACCAATTTTTTTATTAGGATGATTTTTAATTTCAGCTAAAACATCATCAACCAAAAAAGTTCTAGTTTTAGGAGCATAATGTCTTGCTAACATTCCTGGAGCATCTGGTTTATCTTCTTTTTTGTTTTTAATAGAAATTTTACCAACAACAGCTTCTATATCTTCTAAAGACAAAGCACCTAACCTATAAATAATTGGTTGCTCATTTTCAAAACCAATAATTGTAGATTCAATTCCGTTTTTGCAAGACCCACCATCTAAAACCATTTTTATATCATTTTTAAAATAACGTTCTACATGTGCTGGCTTTGTAGGGCTAATACTCCCAAAAGGGTTTGCACTTGGTGCTGCTAAAGGAAAAGGAATTTGCTTTAACAATGCTAAAGTTTCAGGATGATTTGGAACTCGAACAGCAACAGTATCTTTTCCTGCAGTTATTAAATCAGGTATTTTTACATTCTTCTTTAAAACCAATGTCATAGAACCTGGCCAAAAAGCATTTGCTAATAATTTTGCTTTTTCAGGTATATAGGTTACAATATCATTTAAAGAATCAACTGAGGGAATATGAACAATTAACGGATTAAAAAAAGGGCGTTTCTTTGTAGAAAAAATATTTTTTATAGCTTTTTCGCTAAAGATATTTCCTGCTAATCCGTAAACAGTTTCTGTAGGTATAGCAACTAAATCTTCATTAGTTAAAAGTTGAACTGCTTTTTGTATGTCTTTAGAAATGATGCTCATAAATTAGTTTGCAAAACTACGTATAAATATGATATTATGTAAAAAACAAAATAAATTTTAAAACTTATTAGAGTTAAAACAAATTTTGTTTGCGCTAAAAAATACTTTCTTGTTCATATAATTTTGCATAAAACAATAAAATACCTATTTATGAAAACTATAAAATCAATTAAATTATTTGCAACTGCATTAACCATATCTAGTTTTACATTAGTTTCTTGTGATAATGCAAAAAAGAAAACTACAGAAAATAAAGAAGAGGTTGTAGAGGTTGTTAGTAATAATTCTAATACAGATACTAATAAAGTATTAGAAAATTCAGAAGAAGAGAACAAAGTAAAAACACGTACATATAAAATGAAAGATGGTACTGCATTAGTGTATAATTTAGATGCCAAAGGTATTGCTGGTTTTGATGATTGGGCAGATTATACAGTTGTAAATGCAGAATTAGAAGAGATGAGAAAATCAAATTACATTACCACAGCTCAACGAATTAAAAATTTAAATTACAGAATCGCAAATTTAGGAAATACAATACCAGCTTGGTTAAAAACCGAAGAAGTAATGGAAGATGTTGCAGATATCCAGAAAGAATATAAAGAATTGATAGAAGATGGAGATGCATCTGAAAAAGAGATGAAAGAAAACTTAGAAGAAGTTACAGAAAAATTTGACGATTTAAGAGAAGAGTTAGATGAAACTGTAAATAAATATGTAAAAATTCATAACGAAGCTATAGAAGAATTTATGGAAGAATATTCTAAAGGAAAAATAAATGCTGCTATAGAAGAGTACAATGAAGAAATAAAAAAATTAGATAAAATTGTTGAGAAGAAATAATATTTTTTTATTGAAAAAGAAGCAAGAGGCTGTCTGAAAAGTTAATTTATCTGTCATTTTGAGCGAAGTCGAAAAATCTATGTAATTGATTTTGAGTAAATAAGATTTCTCCATTACAGTCGAAATGACAAATTTTAATACTTTTCAGACAGCCTCTTTTTTTGTGGATTAAAGTTTTTGCTTTTTTTAATTTAAAGAGTTAAGAATAGATGCATTTGCGTTAAACAGAATTTTCTTATTCATTTAATTTTGTATCGAACTAAAAAACTATATTATGAAAGTGATAAAAAAAATGACAGCAGTTTTAGCAATTACAAGTTTACTATTTGTTTCTTGTGACAAAACAAAGAAAGAAAAAGCAGAAGAAAAATTAGAAGAAGTTAAAACTGAAATTAAGAGCGAAGCAAAAAAAATGCAAATTAAATTAGAAAACGGTACTTATGTTAATTATAATATGAGTGATGATGGTTTTTTATCTTTTGATGATTGGGATGGTTTTAACATTGCAAATAAAGAATTAAAAGATATAGAAGATTTAAAATTTGAAACCTCTACAGAACGTATAGAGAATTTAAGCGGAACTATTGCTAGTTTAAGAAACACAATTCCTGCTTGGTTAAAAAATGAAGAGGTGATGGAAGATATAGATGATGTAGAAAAAGATTACAAGAAATTATTAGCAGAAAAAAACGAACCAGCTAAAAACGTAAAACAAAATTTAGAAGAATTAATAGAAAAATTTGATGATTTACGTGAAGAGTTACAAGAAACAATAGATAAATACAAATCATAGTATTTAAAAGAAATCATAAAAAAAGGATAGATTTTAAATCTATCCTTTTTTGTTTTTAAAATAGTTAAGAAACAATTTAAAAAGGAATAGTTTTTGATTCGAAAAGTAACAACTCAAAAGTTACATAATGAAAAAACTACTACTTATAATTATCTTTTTCAGCACTGTTCAAACATCTATTTCTCAAGAAAAATTTGGAAGACCATTTTTTACAGGAGATGTAAATTTTACACTAGGTATTAATGAAAATTATCAAATTGGAAATGATGACGATAATGGCTCATTAATTGTGCCAGCTGCATTGTTTTTTAGGATTGGTTTTGGATATGAATTTAAAAAAAGAGTTGCCATTTCTTTTAATTCTGGGTATGATTTTCATTGGAATTATGCTGTAGATGCTTTTCCTATTTATGGAGGTTTAAGATACAATATTACAGAAAAAGATGACAGCAATCACTTTGTAGAGTTTAGATATGGTAGAATGTGGACACCATCTTCTAAATATCCAGATGGTAATTATTATGGAATTGGTTTAGGTATTCAAGTTGCTGGAGAAAAAAGATGGAATACTATTTTTAGAATCGATTTTCACAGGAAAGGAATAGTGGGTTTTAAAAATAACAGATTAGATAGTTTTTCTTTCGGTTTTGGTTTTTCTTTTTTTTAAAATTAAAAAGAAGCATCAATAGTAAAATTTATTTTTTCTTTTGTTTTAGGATGCAAAAACTCAATAAATTCTGCATGCAAATGCAATCTGTTTTCTTTTTTGCCATACAAATCATCACCAAAAATAGGGGTGTTTAAGCCATTTTTATGTGCAGCATGTACTCTTAGTTGATGTGTTCTACCAGTAATTGGGTAAAAATATACTTTTGTTTTATTATTTTCTATTTTAATAACCTCCCAATTTGTTTTTGCTGTTTTTCCATATTTAAAATCAACCAATTGTTTGGGTCTATCTTCTAAATCTACTCTTAAGGGTAAAGAAATACTTCCTTTTTTATTGGTTAAAACTCCATCTAATAAAGCTACATATCTTTTTTTTACGGTTCTGTTTATAAACTGACTTTGTAAAAATTGATGACTTTCTTTTGTTTTTGTCAATACTAAAATACCAGAGGTAGACATATCTAATCTATGTACAATTAATGGGCCAGTTGCAGTTGGGTATTTTTCTTTAATTCTTGTGTACACAGAGTCTTTAATTTCTATTCCAGGAACAGATAAAAATTCAGTTGGTTTATGAACCACAATTAAAACATCATCTTCATAAATAATCTTTATTTTTTTTTCTTTAGATAAATTTTGAATCAATACATTTTTATCCATTTTTATACCTTTTAGCATGTGTGCTAAAATAGGTTTGCATCTACTTTGGCAAGCAGGATAATAGTTTTTATGTTTTCTAATGGCTGAGTTTGGAGAAATTCCCCACCAAAATTCTGCCATTGTTATTGGTTTTAAATCGTTAGCAAAAGCATAGTTTAATAATTTAGGAGCAGCACATTCTCCAGAACCTGCAGGAGGTTTTATTTTTGGATTATTAAAAATATCCAGCAAGTTTTTGAATTCTTTTTGTTGATTTAGAAAAGCATAATTTCTAAACAATTCCTCTTGCAAAAAATTAGATTTTAGTTTTCTCTCTTTTTTTAACGATGTAATTTTATTTTCGAAAACAGAAATTTTAGAATTTATTTTTGCTGTTTTTTGCTGATAGTATTCCTGTAATTCTTTAAAGAAAAATTGGTCATTATAACTTTCTTGCTTTAATTTTTCTATTTTTTCTTTTAATGCTCTTTCATTTAAAGTTGCTATAGCCTCTTTTTTTTGTTTTTTCCTATCAATTTTAGCAATTTTTAATTTTTTTTTCTGAATCTCTAAATCCGCAAAAATTTCTGCATCTAATTTTTGCTTTATTTTTTTTAAAGCAATATAATTTTTATCTTTTTTTAAAATAGATAATTGATTATTAATTGCGTCTATCTCTGCTTCACCTTTTACATAGAAGCTGCCTTCAATTCGCATATTAAATACAGAAGGTACAAACTTTTTGGGTAAACTGTTATCTGCTAATTTTCCAGAAAAAGCAGCCAAATAACCTATTTCATCTTGTTTGTTTTTAACTACTAAAACTCCAAACATTTTACCAATAGGAGTCTCTAAGTTTTGTGTGTTAAAACCAAAATTGTGTTTAAAGTCTGTTTGTGTTTCTAAATAATCTTGCAATTCTTTGGCTGCAATTTTTGCTAAAGAATGGGGTTGATAATAAAAAGGAAATGTAAATTTTTTAGGAATTATTTCTTTGGAAATATCCGTTTTAAAATAATGAAAATGTATTGGATTTTTCAAAACTAGAATTATAAAAAACGACTATACCAACTATCTTCTATAGCAACTTCCCAAAAGTTATCAAAATCTTGTTTGGTAGTAATTAAATTATCAAAAATGATGGTTTTAGCAGTAACTGCTTTGTTTTTTAATAATTTTTTAAAATCTTTAAGTTGTTTATACTGTACAAATTCACCTTGTTTAAAACAAACGTTCATTTTATCAAGTAATTCAACTTCATATTCTTGCTGTAGTTGTAAAATAAAAGAAACTGAGGTGTCTATATCTGCATTTGTTAAAGGCGATTTTTCATCATCTGCAAAAATAATTATAAATCGGTTGTATAAAAATTGGTATGAAGCTTTAAAATTTTCATCATCTTTTTTCCAGTTAGAGACAAAATCTTTTATTTTGTTTTCTAAAACTTCAATTTCATTGGCATAAAATTTTCTGCTAGAAGGATAAATCCAAACCTTAGCATCATCAGGAATTAAAGAATATTCTGTTAACATTTAGAGTAAATTTCTTGGCAAAGATACAGAAAAGAAAAACCGCAAACTTAAAATTGTTTGCGGTTTTATAATGGTAAAATTTATAAATTTATACTTGTTTGGCATTTGCAAGTTTGGAGATTTGGACAAAATCTTTTTGTACATCTTCCCCTTTATCTTTGTTGTACCAAACCTGTAAATCTTGTTTAAATTGGGCATCTAAACTCCCGTTTTTTGCTTTGTAATCTGCTACCATTTTTGTGGCTGTTGTAGGTCTTGGTCCCCAAGTATCTATTACATTGTTGTCTTTATCTAGGGCAATTAATTTAGGTATAGATTTACCTCCGTTTGTTAAAAAAAGATTCATTAAAGCCTCATTGTCATCTCTTAAAACCAATTTTAAATCAATCTTATCATTTGCATCAGCAATTTTACTAATTACTGGCAAATTTTGAGCAGCATCTCCACACCAACCTTCTGTAAGAACTAACCAAGTTTGGTTATCTTTAATTTTCTGAATTTCAGAAACAGTTTCATCGCTAATTTTTATAGTCTTATCTAAACGTTTCATTCTTCTATCGTTTAAAAGGCTGTAATTTGTTAACGCATCAGATTGTTCATGTCCTGTAGATTTATTTTCTGCTAATAAATTGCTTACTAACGTTCTATATTCTTGGTAGGTATATGTGTTTTTTAAACTTTTTTCAATAATTTCTTTCATCTTTGGTGTCTTGTTAGGGTTTTCTTATTAACTTATAAATAGACGAAAATTTTTTAATAACTTACAGAGAATTTGTTTTGGAGAGTTCTTTTTTTAAGTTGGTAATAATATCTTGTGTCATAGAAGATAAGTTATATTGATGTTGCCATTTCCAATCATTTTTTGCACTAGAATCGTCTATAGATTGTGGCCAACTATCTGCAATTTGTTGCCTAAAATCTGGTTTGTAAATAACTTTTAAATTTGGAATGTGTTTTTTTATTTCTGAAGCAATTTCTTCTGGAGTAAAACTTATTGCAGCTAAGTTGTAGCTTGTTCTTATTTTTATGGTATTTGTTGGAGCTTGCATTAATTGTATGGTTGCATCTACAGCATCTTTCATATACATCATAGGTAGTCTTGTGTTTTTAGATAAAAAACATTCATACTTACCAGTTTCAATTGCTTTAAAATAAATGTCTACAGCATAATCTGTGGTGCCTCCTCCAGGTTTTGTTTTCCAAGAAATAATGCCAGGATAACGCAAACTTCTTACATCTACACCAAATTTTTCATGATAATAATTACACCAAAACTCGCCAGAAAGTTTGCTAATTCCGTAAACTGTAGAGGGTTCCATAATGGTTTTTTGTGGTGTATTTTCTTTTGGAGTTGTTGGGCCAAAAACGGCTATAGAACTTGGCCAGTAAACTTGTTTTATATGTTTTTCTTTTGCTAAATCTAAAACTGCCAACAAAGAGCTCATATTTAAATCCCATGCTTTTTGAGGAAATTTTTCTGCAGTTGCAGATAGCATTGCTGCTAATAAATAAACTTGAGTTATATCGTACTTTTTAATTACTTTTAAAATTGTTTCTTTATCTGTAGCATCTATTATTTCAAAAGGTCCAGACTTTGTCATTTCTGAGTTTCCTTCTCTAATATCAGAAGCAATTACGTTTTCAGAACCATATATTTTGCGAAGTTTCTGGGTAAGCTCTGTCCCAATTTGTCCACTTGCACCTAAAATCAATAACTTTGGCATCATTTTAATAAAAATGGATTATTATCAAAAACAAAGGTACTTATTTTTGGTATTCGTAAAAAACAATCTTTTAAATAAATATTTATTAAAAAATAGCTTTTAAATACCCTATTTGTTAGTGTTTTATTAAAATTTACAAATATCTTTTTAAAATATGTATTTTTACTTTTTATTTCTGTATCGTGAAAAACAGCATTTATGTATTGTTAATTTTGGTTTGTTTATTTTCTTGTAAAGAAAATAAACAAGATGCTTTCGCAAACAATTCTATTGAAAAACCAACACTAAGTATTGAGAAGCAGCATCAAAAAATAATACCAGTCTCATCTATTTTTAAAAAGGATATAGAAAATTGGGAAACTTTAGAAACTGTAAAATCTTTTTTAAAAAAATTTGAAAAAATTTCTCCTAAGGAGGCACTTGTAAATGCTTTGCAATTAAGAGATTTGACAAAAGTTTTAAAAGACAGTGTAAAGCCAAAGGTTTTTGAAATGCCCTCTTTAAATGCTAGAATTAATGTTTTTTATAATGAAACATTAAGGCTTGCAGATCTAACATTTATACCTGCAGCAACTGCAAATGATATTAATTTACAAGTAGATAAAACCTTACACACTTTTTCTAGTATAAACTCTAAAATTAATACCATTTTGTCTAAAAAAAGATTTGAAGATGAAGTAGATTTTGATTTTAACTTTATAGGTTTAGATTCTACAAAAATAGACACCTTAACTAGGTCTGCCATAGTTAATAAGTTAAAAGCAGATAAATTAAAAAAACAAGAGCAGTTAAAAAGAATAAAAAGCAAACCTACTTTAAAAAATCAAAGACCAGACCAATGAGAAAAATTTTACTTTTAATTTTAGGAATTTTATTTTTTTACAGCTGTGTAATTTCAAAAAAGAAAGAAGTTGATAAAGAATTGATTAAGAATAAAATAGATACTTTTATTACAAATTGGCACAAAGCAGCTACAGATGCAAATTACAATGATTATTTTACAAAATTAGACAGTAATTCTGTTTATATTGGTACAGCTGCTGAAGAGATTTGGACAAAAAAACAATTTTCTGCATTTAGCAAACCTTATTTTGACAGAGGAAAAGCTTGGGATTTTAAAACTTTAGAACGAAATATATATGTTAATGAAACTGGAGATTTTGTTTGGTTTGATGAACTTTTAAATACTTGGATGGGAACCTGTAGAGGTTCTGGTGTTTTAGAGAAAAAGAACAATGCTTGGCAAATAAAACAGTATGTATTGTCTGTTGCAATACCCAATGATGATATTAAAGCTGTAATAAATGCTAAGCAAAAGAACGACTCATTATTTTTAAGGAAATATCAAGAATAATTTTGAAATTTTTTCTTTGCTCTAAAATCTAATAAGAGTTCTAACTTTATTGGTTTAAAAATTAAGAGACAACTTCATTTACCACTTTGTAAATCAATTCATTTTCGAAACCTTTTCGCATTAAAAAGTCAATTAATTTTTTCTTTCTTTTGTAAATATTAGGTTCAGAAATTACTTCATTTCTGTTTTCTGTAATTGTGTAAATGGTTTTAATATATTCAGTTTCGTCTATTTCTTTTAAAGCAGTTTTTATGTTATAAGCAGAAATATCTCTAAATTTAAGTTCTTTAACAATTCGTTGTTTTCCCCAATTTTTAATTCGGAATTTTCCACGCGCAAAACTTTTAGAAAATCGTTCTTCATTTAAAAACTTGTCTTTTATCAAACTTAAAAGAATTATTTCTCTTGCTTCTGGTATTAAATCAAATTCTCGCATTTTTTGTTCTACGTCTTTATGACATCTATCTTGATAAACGCAATAGTTTTCTAACTTACGTTTAATTTCATCAACCGTAAAAGATTTTTTCTTTTTATCGAACATAGTTCCAAACATACAAAAAGGGTTGAAATTATTTTTATTTCAACCCTTTTTATTCGCTATCAATTAAAAATTAGATTTGATTTTTTTCATCCAACCTTTTATCCATATTAAATACCAATTCTGTATTTTCAATTTTTTCTAGTTGATGAGGTAACTGTCCCTTAATTCTCATTTTAAACTTTGTAATTAAAAAGAATAAAACAGGCACTACAATTAATGTTAAGAAAGTTGCAATTAACAAACCATAAATAACTGTTTTTGCTAAAGGTCCCCAGAAAATAACGTTATCTCCACCCATATAAATGTTAGCATCAAACTCACTAAATAGTGTAAAGAAATTGATATTTAAACCAATTGCTAACGGAATTAATCCTAAAATAGTAGTAATTGCTGTTAATAAAACTGGTCTTAAACGTGCTTTACCTGCTTTTACAACAGACTCAAATAAACTATTTAAGGGTAAATAATCTTCATGCGCAACTCCATCTTGTATTTTTCTTCTATCAATTAATAATTGTGCATAATCTAACAGTACTACTCCATTATTAACAACAATTCCTGCAAGAGCAATAATACCAACCATAGTCATCATAATAACAAAAGGCGCTCCAGAAATAACCAAACCTCCAAAAACTCCAATAAAACTTAAAAAGATGGCTAACATGATAATACCTGGCTTAGAAACCGAGTTAAATTGGAAAATTAAAATAAAGAAAATCAACATTAACCCTGTAAAAAATGCACCCATTAAGAATGTCATTTGTTTGTTTTGTTCTTCAATTTGACCTGTATAGTCTATTTTAATCCCTTTAGGTAAGTTTTTAAAACTTTTCATTGCATTTTGAATCCTTGCAACTACTGCTCCTGCATCTGTTTCTCCAGGAGATAATGCAGAGTATACAGTTACAACACGTTTAACGTCTTTGTGTTTTATGGCACTAAAACCAGAACTGTTGGTTTGTGAAGCTACTGCAGAAACAGGAATTTCTTTAGTTTTTCCAGAAGCTTGATCTTTAAAGATTATTTTTTGATTAAAAACCGCACTTTTATCATATCTATCGTTTTTATTAAAACGTACATAAATATCGTAATCTTCGCCATTTTCTTTATAAATACCTGCTTTGTTTCCAAAGATAGATGCCCTTAATTGTTGTCCAACTTGCCCAGTAGAAACGCCTAATTCTCCTGCTTTTTTACGATCAACTAAAACTTGCATCCCTGGTTTTGATTTGTTTACATCTATTTTTAATTCATCTACTCCAGAAATACTTTGCGTGTTTAAATAATCTCGCATTCTTTCTGCTGTAAAAATTAATTCTTCGTAATCTTCACCATTCAATTCAATATTTATTGGAGCACCTGCAGGTGGTCCGTTCGCATCTTTTTCAACAGAAATTAAAACTCCAGGATAAATGCCAACCAAAGCTTCTTGTACTTTTTGGCGAAGAATTTCACTGTCTTTTCCACGTCTATACTTATACTCACGCATAGAAGCTGTAATTTTTCCTTTATGAGGCATTTCTGCAGAAGAGCCTCCATCTGTTTGTGGGTTTCCTGCACCTTCACCTACTTGAGAAACTGTACTTTCTACTAAAAAATTATAATCTCCATCTGTGTAAGTGTCTTGGTTTAAAACACCATACACTTTTTGTTCAATTTCTTTGGTAATTTGGTTTGTTTTCTCAATATCTGTTCCTTCAGGATATTCTATATAAACAATAATTTGGTTGGGTTTGTTATCTGGAAAAAACTCAATTTTTGTTCTTTGTTCTCCTACAGACCAACCAAAACCTGCAAAAGCAATAAATAATAAAACAAAAGTACCAACAATTAATACATAAGGTGTCCAGCCAGATAAAGCTTTTTTTAATTGTTTTCCATACCAATTTTCTAATGAAACCAAGGTGTTTTTCTGAAAATAGTTAGCAGCTTTTCTTAAGAATAATCTATACACCCATAACATTATTGCTGTAAAAATCATTAAAGTTCCTAAAGCGTTATATTCTCCTCCAAAAAAGAAAATTAACAACCCAAAAACAGCCATAATACTGGTTAGTCTTATAATACTTTTTAATGGCATGTCTTTATCTTCTGTACTCATAAATTGAGAAACCAACACCGAGTTAAAAAATATTGCCACAAATAATGATGAACCTAATACAATAGATAGTGTAATTGGTAATATCATCATAAATTGACCCATAATTCCTGGCCAAAGACCTAAAGGAACAAATGCTGCAACAGTTGTTAAGGTAGAAATGATAATTGGAAATGCAATTTCTCCAATTCCTTTTTTGGCGGCTTCAACTCTGCTCATGCCTTCTTCATCCATTAAACGATAGACGTTTTCAACTACCACAATTCCATTATCTACCAACATTCCAAGCCCCATAATTAAGCCGAAAAGTACCATTGTGTTTAAAGTTTGTCCAAATAAACTTAATATCATTAAAGACATAAACATAGACATAGGTATTGCAAAACCAACAAAAATGGCGTTTTTAAAACCTAAGAAAAACATTAAAACAATTACTACTAAAATAACTCCAAAGATGATATTGTTTACCAAATCGTCTACTTGACCAATAGTTTTTGGAGATTGATCGTTTGTAATGGTTACTTTTAAATCTTGTGGAAAATAATTCTGTTTTGCTTCTTCTACAATTTTACCAATTTTATCTGCAGCAGCAACCATGTTTTCTCCAGATCTTTTTTTAACATCTAACATTACAACAGGCTCTCCATTTTCTCTTGCATACGTTGTTTTGTCTTTATCTTTAAAATTGATTTCTGCTACATCTTTTAAATAGATAGGATTTCCGTTTTCAGATTTAACTACAAAGTTTCCAAGGTCTGATGGTTTATCTATTTCACCAATAATTCTTATAGTTCTTCTTTGCTGACTTGTTATAAAATTACCAGCAGACATGGTTACATTTCCACGATTTATGGCGTTAGAAATATCATCAAAACTAACTTTTGCAGCCATCATTTTGTAAATGTCTACAGCAACTTCTACTTCTTTTTCTTGCGCTCCACGAATATCTACCTTTTTAATTTCGGTTAAATCTTCGATTTCATCTTGTAAATATTCTCCATATTCTTTTAACTTAGAAACTGGGTAATTACCTGAAATATTTATGTTTAGAATAGGGATTTCTTCAGACATACTTAGCTCAAAAACATTTGGGGTTACTTTGGCACCATTAAATGTTGGCCAATCTTCACCTGCTGTTTCTTGGTCTATTTCATCTTTTACCTTTTGTTTTGCTTTGTCTACATCAATTTTTTCATCAAATTCTACTGTAATAATAGAATAATCTTCTTGAGATGTAGAGGTGATTTCTACTACATTACTAACCGATTTTAGTTTGTCTTCTAAAGGGTTTGTAATAAGTTTTTCTATGTCTTCTGCTGTATTACCTGGGTAAACAGAACTAATGTAAATTTTTGTTTCATTAATCTCAGGAAAATTTTCTCTTGGCATAGAAAAGTATGCCGAAATTCCTAAATAAAGAAATAAAAACATTAAGACATAAATAGTGGTTTTATTATTTATTGCCCAAGAAGAAAGTTTAAATTCTTTATCTACTTGTTTGTTTTTCTTCGCCATTTTATTGCTTTTTATTAATCACTTTTACAGCCTGACCATTATTTACACTTCTTGCACCTTCCATAATAATTTCTGCATCTGCAGCAAGATTTTTGGTAACCTCAATCATATTTCCTTGAGTTTTTCCAGTTTCAATAATTAATCTTTCTGCAACTGCTTCGTTATTTTTATTTTTATCTTTTATGATATAGATAAATTGTTCTCCATTCGCATTTTCAGAAATAATAGATTGTGGAATTAAAATGGCATTTGGATTTGTGTAATCATTCAATTTTAATCTTGCAGTTAAGTTTGGTTTTATTTTTCCTTTTAAATTAGGAACACCAATTTCTACCTTAAAAGACCTGTTATTTGGGTTGATAAAATTACCAACTTGTCTTACTTTAGAGTTTACTGTTTCTCCTAAAACCGGGAAATTTACCTCTACCTCTTTATTTTTTGTAATACTACCAATATAGTTTTCAGGCACTTCTGTTTCTATGTACATGTTAGAAAGATTTACAATTCTAAATATTTCTGAACCTTGCCCAGGAGCTACTACAGTTCCTCTTTCTTTAAAAGCATCATCTATAATTCCAGAAAAAGGCGCTCTTATAGTAGATTTTCCTAACTGACTTTTTAATTGTTTTACAGCATTTGCTTGTGCTTCATAATTTGTTTTTGCTTGTAAAAACTGAATTTCTGACCCAATTTTTTGATCCCATAATCTTTTTTGACGCTCATAAGTAGTTTTTGCTAATTGTGCATTTCCTTCTAATTGTGCTAGTTGAGAAGACATACCACCATCATCTATTTTTGCTAAAACTTGTCCCTTAGAAACTCTTTGCCCTTCTTTTACATAAACAGCTTTTAAAATACCTGGCATTTCTGGATATACCAAAACGTTTTGTTTGGTTTGAACACTTCCTTGCAATTCAATAAAGTGTGTAAAAACTTCTTCTTTTACTTTGTAAGTAGTAATTAAAGGAATGTTTTTATCTTCATTTAAATCATCTAACTTATCGTTTATTTTTTTTAGCTCTGAAGCTATTTCTTGCTGTTTGGCATCTAATTCTGCTTTTTTTGATTTTATTTGAGCAACATCATTTGTGGCTAAAACATCATCAGTAGAAACTTGTTTTTTATTTCCGCAAGCGGATAAAATAAGAGCAGAAATAAGGAATACATATATTTTTTTCATAATCGTTTGGTTATTTAATAGGTAAGTTTAGTGCGTTTTCTAAGGCAGCTTTTTTTGCAATGACATTTAACATAGATTGTATGTAATTTTGCTGCTGTGCGTATAATTGGTTTTGTGCTTGAAGTAAATCGAAACTAGAAGAAATCCCTTCAAAAAATTTAATTCTTTGCTTCTTTTCTATGCGTTCTGCCAAACCAACATTTTTTTTATTAATTTGATAATTTTCAATACTTGATTGATATTCGTTTTTAGCGTTTTCTGCCTGTAGATAAAGTTTTTGTTTTGTTTCTTCTAATCGTAAATCTGCAGTTTCTAAAGCTATTTTTGCTTGTGCAGTTTTAGATTTTCTACCAAAACTACTAAAGATAGGCACGTTTAAGCTTACGCCTAATAAAGATTGTTGAAACCATTGCTGGTTGCTATTAAAAAATGTAAAAGAATCTGAGAAAGCTTGAGTACCATAATTTACGAAAGCAGATAAACTTGGTAGGGCTTTGCTTTGCTCTAATTTCATCATTAAACGTTTGGTTTCTCTGTCGTTTTCAGAAATTTTAAAATCGATATGATTATTAATGTTAAAGTTTTCTGTTAACAAAGCTAAGCTTATGTTTTTTTCTGCTAAACCATCTAAAGTATCTGTTAGAATAAGATTTGTATTTATAGGATTTCCTATAGATAGGTTTAACATTTGATAAGCAATAGCTTTCATTCTAATAACGCTATTTAACTGATTTTTAAGGTTACCTAATGTGATTTCTAATTGCTCTACATCTTCCTCTTCATTCAATCCGTTTTCATATATTTTTTTAGCGTCATTATAATTTTTTTCTAAAATTTTAATATTACTTTTTACAATTGCAATACTCTTTTCTGTAACCAAAACGTTTCCATAAGCGTTTATTACAGCTTCTCTAGTTAGCATTTCAGTTTTTTCTTCTGCTTGTTTGGAGATTTTTAAAAAGGTTTTAGAAGCTTGTAAACCAACTAGATAAGATCCATCAAATAATAATTGTGTTAAAGTTATAGAAGCGTTTACATTTTGTTTTGTACCAAAAACTACAGGAATAAAACCTTCTGGTGCAGTTGGTTGTCTGTTTGCTTGAAGGTTAAAGTAATCTTCAACAGTTTTAACAGTAGAAGACGTATTGTCAAAAGCTGCTGCAGGTAGTAATGAAACAGGTTGTTTTAAAAAGTTTTGATAATCTACTTTTGCATTAATTTGTGGCAAACCAATAGTTGTTGTTTCCCAAACCTTTTCTTTGGCAGAATTAATATCATTTTTTGCAGCTCTTGTGTTGTAACTGTTTTCTAAAGCAAAATTTATAGCTTCATCTAAAGACAGTTTTATTGTCTTTTCTTGTGCGTTTAACATGCTTGTAAAAACAAGTAAACACAAAAAGTATATATATTTATTCATTTATAATTGGTTGTTTTTTAATTGATTTTCTAGTTCTTCTAGTCCTTTTTTAGTAGCAATTGCTCTTGTATGATACACTAAAACTTCTTGCTCTAGTTTTGGTATTTTATGATTTTCTATGGTGTTTTCATGAATACTAAAAACTAAAGAAAAATAAAAACGTGTTGCAAGTTCTATATTAATATTGCTTCTGTAAAAGCCTTCTGCAATTCCCTTTTGCATGTTTTTCTGCAAGCATTCAGAGAAGAGAACCATTTCTTTTTGCATTGTTTTTTCATGAATTTTTGGATAGTATTTTTTTAATTGATAGATTGGTGAAGAAGATGCATTTTGAAACATTTCTTTGAACATTTTTTTTATTTCAAAATTCTCTTTTATGGCATTAAATCCTTGATTGCTAATCATTTCTATAGCAATTAAACAAGAATTATGGAGCGTAGTTGTTGTTTGTTCTACTAAAGTGTGTTTATTGTTAAAATATTTATATAATGTTTTTTTAGAAATACCAAGTTCATTGGCAATTTCATCCATAGTTACACTCTTAAAACCCAATTTTAAGAATAACTCTCCAGCTTTTTCTATTATTTTTTCTCTCATAAATTCGGATGCAAATGTACGAATGGAAACTTTAGAAACAAAAAAAGTTTCCAAAGTTTTAGTTAATTTTTAACATTTGAATAGAAAATAAAAAATTGTTTACCCTATTTTTACAAAAAATTACAGTTTTGGATATTTTACATTATCAAAAAGATTTTATAGACTATTTAGAGTCTAAAAAGTGGGTTAAAGAGCCTAAAAATTTATATGAGCCTATAGATTATATAATTAAATTAGGAGGTAAAAGAATGCGCCCAATTTTAACTTTAATGGCTGCAGATATTTTTTCAAAAGAGTATCAAAAAGCAATGCCAGCTGCTTTAGCTGTTGAGGTTTTTCATAATTTTACATTAATTCATGATGACATTATGGATGATGCTCCTTTAAGAAGAGGTAAAGAAACTGTGCATGAAAAATGGGATTTAAATACAGGAATCCTTTCTGGAGATGCAATGCTAATTTTAGCGTATCAATATTTTGAAAATTACGAACCAAAAGTTTTTCAAAAATTAGCACAATTATTTAGTAAAACTGCTTTAGAAGTTTGTGATGGGCAACAATTGGATGTAGATTTTGAAACTAGAAACGATGTTACTATTAATGAATACATTAATATGATTTGTTTAAAAACATCTGTTTTGGTTGCTGCAGCACTAAAAATGGGAGCTATAGTTGCAGAAACTTCAAATGAAAATGCAGACTTAATATATGATTTTGGATTAAATTTAGGGTTAGCTTTTCAATTACAAGATGATTACTTGGATACATTTGGTGATCCTGAAACTTTTGGGAAACAGGTTGGAGGAGATATTATAGAAAATAAGAAAACGTTTCTGTATTTAAAAGCATTAGAGGTTGCAAATGAGCATGAAGTTGGAAAATTAAAATATTTATACAGAAAGAAAAGAAAAGAAAATACAGTAAAAATTGCAGATGTAAAAAGAATTTTTCTTTTAAATGATATACCTAATTTAATAAAAGAGGAAATAGAAAAATATACACAAAAAGCTTTTGACACTTTATCTAAAATGGAAATTTCTGAGGATGGAAAAACCAATTTAAAAAACTTTGGTTTATGGCTTATGAATAGATCTGTTTAAGATTTTTATTTTTTATTGTATCATTTTAAAATAAATAGTACATTTGCACCCAATAAATTTGGTCCCATAGCTCAGTTGGTTAGAGCACCTGACTCATAATCAGGTGGTCCTTGGTTCGAGCCCAAGTGGGACCACTTTATTTTATTGTTGTTGTATCAAAAATATATTGGTATATTTGCAGTAATAAATATTTCAAGTTTTTAAATCTGGGGGGATATAAAATGAAGAAAATTAAGTTTACAGCATTTTTATTAATGCTTATTTTTGCATACGCAACTAATGGTCAGGTGGTTCCACCACCAATGCCACCACCACCACCACCTGGTTTATCAATAGATGGAGGAGTAATATTTTTAATAGTTACTGCTGTAATTTATGGGATAAATAAAACTAAAAATTAGCTAATCTACTTACATATTTTCCAATCACATCAAATTCTAAATTAACAGAGTCTCCCAATTTAATGTGTTTAAACGTAGTGTTTTCTATTGTATAGGGTATAATAGCTACACTAAATTCATTCTTCTTAGAGTTTACAACTGTTAAACTCACTCCATTTACAGTTATAGATCCTTTTTCTATTGTAATATTATTTGTTGATGCATCATAATTAAAAGTAAAAATAGTGCTTCCGTTTTCTGATTTAATTTTTTTGCAAACACCTATTTGATCTACATGTCCTTGTACAATATGGCCATCTAACCTATCTCCTAATTTCATTCCTCTTTCTAAATTAACAATATCATATATAGACAAACTGCCAATTGTAGTTTTATTTAAAGTTTCTTTTATTGCTGTAACAGTATATTCGTCGTTAATAATATTTACAACAGTTAAACAAACCCCATTATGAGCAACACTTTGATCTATTTTTAATTCGTTAGTAAAGTTGCTTTTTATGGTTAAATGAATGTTTTCTTTTTCTTTAACTAAGTTTGTAATTGTGCCAAGTGTTTCTATAATTCCGGTAAACATATCTGTAAAATTTAATTACTTTTGTGATATTCAAAAATAGGAATAATACAAGAGTTACTATGGATAAAACAGAGAAAATTATAGTTGGTATTTCAATCGGAGATTTAAATGGAATAGGTGTTGAGGTAATTCTAAAAACCTTTCAAGATAAAAGAATGTTAGATTTTTGTACTCCCGTAATTTTTGGGAGTACAAAGGTGATTTCTTATCATAAAAAAGCATTACAATTAGAAACTCCAGTTCATGGTATAACTTCTATAAACCAAATTAATCATAATAAAATAAATATTTTAAATATTTGGAAAGAAGACGTAGCTATAGAGTTAGGAACAGCTACTAAAGAGTCTGGACTTTATGCAGCTAAATCATTAGAATTCGCTGTAAAAAGTTTAAAAGAAAATAAAATAGATGTTTTATTAACTGCACCAATTAATAAAGAAACAATACAGTCTGAAGATTTTAATTTTCCTGGACACACAGAGTATCTAGAAGCCAAATTAGAGGGTAAAAGTTTAATGATTTTAATGACAGATGAGCTAAGAATAGGTTTAATTACTGGCCATATACCAATTTCTAAGGTGGCAGAAACAATTACACCAGAGTTAATTAATGAGAAGGTTACAACAATGCATGCATCTTTAATTAAGGATTTTGGAATTAATAAACCAAAAATTGCAGTTTTAGCTCTTAATCCACATTGTGGTGACAAAGGAGTTATTGGTAAAGAAGATGATGAGTTAATTAGACCAGCAATAGATAAAATTAAAAATTCTGGTAAATTGGTTTTTGGACCTTATGCAGCAGATGGCTTTTTTGGTTCTGAAACATATAAGCAATTTGATGGAGTTTTAGCAACCTATCATGACCAAGGTTTGGCACCATTTAAAGCTTTGTCTTTTGGTAATGGGGTTAACTATACAGCAGGTTTAAGCCAGGTAAGAACCTCTCCAGACCATGGAACGGGTTTTGATATTGCAGGTAAAAATAAAGCAAATCCATCTTCTTTTAAAGAAGCATTATTTACAGCTATTCAGATTTTTAAAACCCGAAATGAATATAAAGAACTCTCCAAAAATCCGCTTTTAATTAAGTAAAAATCTTTTAATAGAAAAGATTGTAAAATAATAATTTTTTATATCTTTGCACGCTCAATTGATGTTTGGTAATGAAAGACTTAAAGAAATTCAACATACAGTTTGTAGGATTAAAAGAAGGAAACCATTTATTTGAATACGAAATTGATAATACGTTCTTTGAAGCTTTTAATTATGATGAATTTACAAGTTCATCAATAAAAATAGCATTAAATTTTATAAAAAAAAGTACATTATTTGAATTAACTTTTTCAGCCAATGGCTATGTAGAAGTTCCTTGTGATGTTTCCAATGAATTATACAACCAAGAAGTAGATTCAGTTTTACCATTAGTTGTAAAGTTTGGTCCAGAATTTAATGATGATAATGAGGAAATTTTAATTTTACCTCATGAAGCTTACGAATTTAATGTAGCTCAGTTTATTTATGAAATGATTGTATTATCTATTCCAAACAAAAGAGTTCATCCTAAAGTTTTAGATGGCACAATGGAATCTGAAGCATTAAATAAATTAAAAGAATTAGAAATAAAAGAAGAAAAAACAGTTGAAGAAACTGACCCAAGATGGGATAAATTAAAGAATTTAATAACAGAAAAAAAGACATAAAATGGCACATCCTAAAAGAAAAATATCTAAAACAAGAAGAGATAAAAGGAGAACACATTACAAAGCAGCAGATCAACAAATTGCAACAGATCCTACAACAGGAGAAGCACATTTATATCACAGAGCTCATTGGCACGAAGGTAAATTATACTACAGAGGTCAAGTAGTATTAGAATCTGCATCAGCTGAAGCATAGAACTTTATAAAAAGTTCCATAAAAACCCTCATTGTTGAGGGTTTTTTTGCTTTTTTAAAGTAATTTTTGTCTTTTTTGGTAAAATTTGCCTTAAAAAGTGAAATAATTTTCACTACTTTTGACTATTGTAAGTTTTTGAAATTAAATCAAAATTATGACTAAAATCACTGCAGCAATTACAGCAGTTGGGAAATACGTTCCTGAGTATGTATTAACAAATAAAGAACTAGAAACTTTTGTAGATACTAATGATGAGTGGATTACAAGTAGAACAGGGATAAAAGAAAGAAGAATTCTTAAAGGAGAAGGTTTAGGAACCTCTTATATGGCAATTAAAGCCGCAGAAGAATTGTTAGAAAAATCATCGATTACAGCATCAGAAATTGACTTGGTAATTGTTGCAACTGCAACTCCAGATTTACCTGTAGCAGCTACAGCAGCTTATGTTGCTTCAAAAATTGGGGCAGTAAATGCTTTTGGATACGACTTACAAGCAGCATGTTCTAGTTTTTTATACGGTATGTCTACAGCAGCAAGTTATATAGAATCTGGTAGATATAAAAAAGTACTATTAATAGGTGCAGATAAAATGTCTTCTATTATAGATTATAAAGACAGAGCTACCTGTATTATTTTTGGTGATGGTGCTGGAGCTGTTTTATTTGAACCAAATACAGAAGGTTTAGGGTTACAGGATGAATTTTTAAGAAGTGATGGAATAGGAAGAGACTTTTTAAGAATAGAAGCAGGAGGATCTATAATGCCACCAACTGAAGAAACTGTAGCACAAAAAAAGCATTTTGTATATCAAGAAGGAAGAACTGTATTTAAATACGCAGTTTCTAACATGGCAGATGTTGCAGAAAAAATGCTAACAAGAAACAACCTTACAGAAAACGATATTCAATGGTTGGTTGCACATCAAGCAAATAAAAGAATCATAGAAGCAACAGCAAATAGAGTAGGAGTTTCATCAGAAAAAGTCATGATGAATATCCATAAATATGGAAATACAACCTCTGCTACTTTGCCATTATTGCTAGCAGATTATGAGAATCAATTAAAAAAAGGAGATAATTTAATTTTTGCCGCATTTGGCGGTGGTTTCACTTGGGGAGCTGCCTTTGTAAAATGGGCTTATAATTCATAAAATACAACAACTAAACAATTATGAGTATGGATATTAAAGAAATTCAAAATCTTATAAAATTTGTAGCTAAATCTGGTGCAAGCGAGGTAAAGTTAGAAATGGAAGATGTAAAAATTACAATTAGAACAGGTGCTGGTAAAACAGAAACAACAATTGTTCAAGCAGCTCCTATGGCTAGTATGCCACAACCAACAGCGCCAGTAGCAGCAACACCTGCTGCAGCTCCAGCAGAAGCAGCAGAAAAAGTAGAGAATGATGAAGCTAAATACATCACAGTAAAATCTCCAATTATTGGTACGTTTTATAGAAAGCCATCTCCAGACAAACCAAATTTTGTAGATGTTGGTACAGATGTTAGTGTTGGAGACACTGTTTGTGTAATTGAAGCAATGAAGTTATTTAACGAAATAGAATCTGAAGTTTCTGGTAAAATCGTTAAAATCTTAGTAGATGATTCTTCTCCAGTAGAATTTGATCAACCATTATTTTTAGTAGACCCTTCTTAATAGATAGAGTTTAGATTTTTAGAGATTAGATTTTTTTTCTAACTCATAACTAAAAACTCATACTTAAAAACTCTTATATTATGTTTAAAAAAATATTAATTGCCAATAGAGGAGAAATAGCACTTCGTGTTATTAGAACTTGTAGAGAAATGGGCATTAAAACTGTTGCTGTATACTCTACAGCAGATGCAGAAAGTCTACATGTAAGATTTGCAGATGAAGCTGTTTGTATAGGACCTGCACCAAGTTCTGAATCCTATTTAAAAATGCCTAATATTATAGCTGCTGCAGAAATTACAAATGCAGATGCAATACATCCTGGATATGGTTTTTTATCAGAAAACGCAAAATTTTCTAATTTATGTGAAGAGCATAATATTAAGTTTATTGGTGCATCTGGTAGGATGATTGACCAAATGGGAGATAAAGCAAATGCAAAATCTACAATGATAGCAGCTGGTGTACCATGTGTTCCTGGTAGTGAAGGTGTAATTGCAGACTTTGAAGAATGCAAAAAATTAGCAATAGAAACAGGTTACCCAGTAATGTTAAAAGCTTCTGCAGGTGGTGGAGGTAAAGGAATGCGTGCAGTTTGGAAAGAAGAAGATTTAAAAGACGCTTGGGAATCTGCAAGACAAGAAAGTAAAGCAGCTTTTGGAAATGATGATATGTATATGGAAAAACTTATTGAAGAGCCAAGACATATAGAAATTCAAATTGTTGGAGATTCTTTTGGGAAAGCCTGCCATTTATCAGAAAGAGATTGTTCTGTTCAAAGACGTCATCAAAAATTAACAGAAGAAACTCCTTCTCCTTTTATGACAGATGATTTAAGAGAAAGAATGGGTAAAGCTGCTGTAAAAGCTGCAGAATTTATAAAATATGAAGGAGCAGGAACTGTAGAGTTTCTAGTAGATAAACACAGAAACTTCTACTTTATGGAAATGAATACTCGTATTCAAGTAGAGCACCCAATTACAGAAGAAGTTGTAAATTACGATTTAATTAGAGAGCAAATTCTTGTGGCTGCTGGTGTACCTATTTCTGGTAAAAATTACTATCCGCAAATGCATTCTATAGAGTGTAGAATTAATGCAGAAGACCCAAATAACAATTTTAGACCAGCTCCTGGAAAAATAACAACTTTTCATTCTCCAGGTGGTCATGGTGTAAGAATAGATACCCACGTTTATGCAGGTTACATGATTCCTCCAAATTACGATTCTATGATTGCAAAGTTAATTACAACAGCGCAAACTAGAGAAGAGGCAATTAATAAAATGAAACGTGCTTTAGATGAATTTGTAATTGAAGGTATTAAAACTACAATTCCTTTTCATAGACAATTAATGGATCATCCAGATTATGTTGCAGGAAATTATACAACTAAGTTTATGGAAGATTTCGAAATGAAAGCTTAAATTAAATTTTAGTTTTAAATTGATATAAAAATAGAGAATACATTAAGTGTTCTCTATTTTTTTTATCTTTAAGGTTAAAGATTAAAGAATGAAAATAGACGGAATTGATAAAAAGATAATTAGAAACTTAGTAAAAGATGCAAGAACTCCAATCTTAAGTATTGCTAGAGAAGTTGGTATTTCTGGAGCAGCAATACACCAAAGGTTAAGAAAGTTAGAAAAATCTAAGTTGATAGATGGATATCATTTAAAAATTAATAATGCTTCAATTGGCTATACAACAACTTCTTTTATTGGGGTTCATCTAGAACCAAAAGCAGTATTATCATCAATAATTAAAAGAATGGAAGAGATTACAGAGATTGTAGAATGCCACTATACAACTGGTAAATTTTCTATTTTTATAAAAGTAGTTAGTAAAAACAACAAAGACTTTATGCATGTTTTAGAGAATAAAATCCTAAAAATCCATGGCATTTCTCATATAGAAACTTTTATGTCTTTAAGCCAAAATATTGATAGGCAAATACATATTTAGATTAAAGTTAAACATAGTAACCTTGCTTTTTAACGAGTTTATATTACAAATAAACTAACAAATATTTTTTTTTACACTTTATAAATCATCTTTGTAATGTGCTTAAATTAAATTAAGATAGATGAAATCCCTCTCTATATTACTTATTGATGATGATCAAATTCAAAGGATGAAGTTTAAAAAAGTTTGCAAAGACTTTAGTTTTTCTTGTTCTATTACAGAAGCAATAAATGGTAAGCAAGCTTTAGAGTTTTTGAATGAAACTAAAAAAACGGTAGATATAATTATTTTAGATTTACACATGCCAGAAATGAATGGTCTAGAACTCTTAGCAAACTTAAAGGCAAACATTAAGTTTAAAAACATACCTATTGTAATTATGTCTAATTCTGAAGATAATAAAGAGCTAGAAAAGTGTTACGATTTAGGAATTGCAGGATATTTTACAAAACCAGATTTATATACTAAGTACTCAAAAAAAGTAAAATCATTATTAAAATACTGGAAAGAAAACGAACTTGTTCAGAAATAGGTAAGTCAGTTTAAAACGTTTTATATTGTATGGAAACACCAAACTTAAATTATATTAAAGAACTTTCTGGAGGAGATATTGCTTTTCAAGAAAGTATTTTAGCGGTACTTAAAAAAGAATTTCCAGAAGAATATAAGTTGTTTAACACAAATTTTAATAAAAAAAACTACAATGAAGCTGCTAATAACGTTCATAAAATTAAGCATAAAATAAGTATTTTAGGTTTAAAAGACGGATTAGAGTTAGCATCTACATTTGAAAAAGAGTTAAAAAAAGGAAATTTAGAACTGCATAAAGATTTTATAAATGTCTTAAATAAAATTCATGTATATTTAGGGTGTTAATAATGCCTCTAAATTACTATGAATTGTATAATTATAGATGATGATGCAACTGCTAGGTTAATTATTAAGCAGTTATGTTCTAACTCAGATCAAGTTTCTGTTAAAGAGGAGTTTAGTTCTGCAATAGAAGCAATAAAATATTTAAATGGAAATGAAATCGATTTAATATTTTTAGATATTCACATGCCAACATTTTCTGGTTTTGATTTTATAAAAACCTTAAAATCTCCTCCAAAAGTTATTTTAACAACATCAGATAAAAACTTTGCTTTAGAAGCTTTTGAGTATGAATGTGTGGTAGATTATTTAGTAAAACCAATTACCTTAGAAAGGTTTCAAAAATCTTTACAAAAATTGTCTCATTTAAAAAACGTTAAAAAAGATAGTTTAGATAATACTGTTAAAGAGGATGCCGATTTTATTTACGTAAGTGTAGAACGAAGATTGGTAAAAATAAACATTAAAGACATTCACTTTGTAGAAGCTAAGGGAGATTATATTAGTATAAAAACAGAAGAAAAAAATTACATTGTACACTCTACTTTAAAAAAGATTGAAGACAAATTACCATCTTCTTTATTTTTAAGAATTCATCGTTCTTTTATAATTAATATTTCAGAAATTATAGATATAGAAGACAATAGTGTGCTTATTAGAAAAAGTGTAATACCCATTAGTAGATCTAATAAAAGTGAATTAATGCAAAGACTAAACTTACTTTAAAAAGTCTTTCGTCTAATATAACAAGCAACTTACCGATTGTAAATCTCAATTTATCGAAATGTAATAATTTACTTCTTTTATATGGGCTATATTTGAAGTGTAATTAATGATAATATTTAATTATTAGGTTGGGTTAATTAAGGAAACAATCATAAGTTGGGGGATTTATAGATTGAAACAAAAGAGTCGATATTTTAAAATATCGACTCTTTTTTTATGATTTTAGAGTTAAATAAAACTTAACTTATTAAAAGATTTGTTTAAAATAGTAGCATCATTTACCTGAAGCCAATTGTCTAATATTGTTGCATAAATAGATCTGAAATCTATAGAATGAATTAGATCTCCATTTTTATCTAGCTTAGATAAATTTGGAGCTTCATTATAAAATCCTTTTTTCTTTAAATTATTCCCAATTAGAAAAACATTGTTTGCAGCACCATGATCTGTTCCTTCAGCAGCATTTTGTTCAACTCTTCTACCAAATTCAGAAAAAGTTAGAATTAAAGTATCTTTAAAAGTATTGTTTTTTTGTAAATCTTTTACAAAAACGGCTACAGATTCTGCGTAAGTTTTTAATAATTTATTTTGTCTATTTTCTTGATAAGCATGCGTATCAAAACCTCCCATAGAAACATAATACACCTTGCTTTCTAAATTAGAGTTTATAAATTCTGCAGTAGTTTTTAACTGTTTAGCAAAAGGATTGTTAGGGTAATTTAACTGGCTTTTATAAGTTTTAGAAGTCTCATAAATATATTTAGCAGATGAGTTTGCTTCTATCATAGTTTTGTATAAGTATCCTAAATTGTGCTCACTCAAATGCGCATCACTTTGGTGTTTTAAAACTTTTTTAAAATAAGGTGTTTGTGTATTTGCAAATAATATTCTAGGATTTTTAGTAGCAATCCCGTTTATATTTTTGCCTTTCATAATTAATGATAAACTATCGTCTATTTCTATACCTGAGTATGGGTTTTTCCCATACTTATCAATATATCTACCTAACCAACCTGTATTTAAGTATTGATTAGAATCACTTGCAGTTTGCCAAATATCTGTAGATCTAAAATGAGATCTATTTGGGTTTGGATATCCTACATTGTTAATAATAGATAAATAACCTTGATCGTATAAATTTTTTAAAGGAGCTAAATTTTTATGAAATCCTAAAGCATCTGTAGCCCTAATTAAATTATTTTTTTGAATAGAAAGCTCTGGTCTACTTCTGTAATAAATATCATTTGTGTAAGGTATAATTGTGTTTAAACCATCATTACCACCAGATAATTGGATAATGACTAATTTTTTGTATCCTAAAGTACTTTTTGCAACATTCTCGAATGCTTTTACAAAATTAGGAACAAAAAAAAGGCTACTTGCTAATGTACTTTGTCTTAAAAAATCTCTTCTTTTCATATTTTATAAATTAACAAAGTTGATATTCTGGAATTGACATTAATTGTACACAGAAATCTTTATTAGAATTTATTTCTAATTTTTCTAAAAATTTTTTTGTATCAATATCTAACTGAGATAAAATTAATAGGTTTTTTATTTCTTCTGGAGTTAATTTTCCATATTCATTTAAAAAAGTATTCCATTTTTTATCTGTTTTTATAAACTTATTCTTTTTTCTCATTTTAGAATAATACTCATTAAAACTGTCTTCAAACTCTCCTTTTTGTTCTAAGTTAATAATGGCATTACTTAATAATAAAGAGGGCAACTTCATTCTAAACATTAATGTGTTAGAATCTATCCAATTCCTGCCACCTTTCCAACCAGCAACATTATTAGGGTATAGTAATATTTGCCCCATCATTTTTTGGATATAATACAACTGCTTTTTCTTTAAAAAAGAAAATGGTACTGTTTTTTTTATACCTACCAGCATTTCTATAGGTGATTTAATTTTTACACCAATATTTTTTTCTTCATAAAACCATTGAGATGAGAAAATGTATTTCATTAAATTTTTAATATCATAATCTTTGTAAAAAAATGTTGTTATTTCTTCTAATCTTTTCTCATTTATATTTGGGTTTACGAAGTAAACATAAATTTTCTCACAAATATATCTTGCACATTGTTTTTGTTCTAAGATGATATCTATAATATCATTACCATCAAAATTACCTTGTTTGTTAAAGAATTTTTTTTCTCCAAAATCATGATGTTTTTTTCTTAACTTAAAAGCTCCATTTCTATCAAAATTCCAACCAGTAAAAGACCTTGCAGCTTCTTTAATGTCATTTTCTGAATAATTGCCAACACCTAAAGTAAAGAGTTCCATTAATTCTCTCGCAAAATTTTCATTTGGACTCTTTTTAATATTTTGCTTGTTGTTAAGATACTTACTCATAGAAGGTTCTTTAGCAATTGCTTTTACAAAGTCTCTAAAATTTCCTAAAGAATGTTTTCTTAAAACATTATTGTATTGTTGAATATGAAAAATATTGTTATCTCTACAAACAAAAACATTTGCCCAGAAAAGTGTCATTTTTTCTCTAAAATTGGGCGTTTTATCAGATAATCTATCAACCCAAGCAGCATTTAAATCTTTAACTTTTTGTTGACTTTTTTGTTTTAATTCTCTGTATTTTTTTTCGCCTAATTCCTGCCTTAATGTTTTGGCAGATTTAACATTAAAATCTCGAAATTCAGACAGGTTTAATTCTAATTTTTCAAAGTTCGAATATTTATCAAAAAGCTCATTGATTATGTCTGTTTTAGATTTAGATTTTAATTTAGAAAGATCTAAAAAATTAATGCCAAAACCTGTTCTCCAATATAGATGTTGTATGTGTCTTTGCTTCATAAGTTATAGAGAATATACTTTTTAGACAATTTTTTTGTATGATGGTTTAAAAAGTAGTTAAATTATTTAAATATTATCAATGTTTAAATAACCTAAAAAAGTGAAGTGATTTATTAAATAGAAGAAATGAAAGTGATAAGTATGTTATACAAAAAAACCGTAACAACTAAATGTTACGGTTTTTGTACTGAAGATGGGACTTGAACCCATACGAGCATTACTGCTCACTGGATTTTAAGTCCAGCGTGTCTACCAATTCCACCACTTCAGCATTGGTATTTATTTTAAATAGAGCGAAAGACGGGATTTGAACCCGCGACCCTCACCTTGGCAAGGTGATGCTCTACCCCTGAGCTACTTTCGCAGTCATTATTTTTTATGAACTTTACTCTTATAAATACTATCTAATTATTAGAGCGGTGCAAATATAACAAGTTTTGTTTATCCAACAAATAGTTTTAAACTTTTTTAATGAAAAATTGATAAAAACTTGATGCAAGGTAAAATTCCTTTATCTATTTACAAATAGATATTGTTTTTTAATCATATTTGGAAGTATTGACAACGTATTATTTTGCGTATTTTTGTTAAAAATCTATATTAATGACATTACTAATAATTTACGCAACTATTTCTATTTTCTTTTCTTTTTTATGTTCCATTTTAGAAGCTGTTTTATTAAGTATTACTCCAACATTTATCAACTTAAAAAAGAGTGAAGGAGCAGATTATGCAATTCAATTAGAAACTCTTAAAAAAGATGTAGACAAACCTCTTATAGCTATTTTAACCATTAATACAATTGCACATACAGTTGGTGCAATTTTGGTTGGTGTACAAGCAAAAGTAGCTTATGCAGAAATGTATGGAACTTCTGTAAGAAGTATTTTAGGAGTTAAAATTACAGAAGATGTTATGGTAGGTATTGTTTCTACTATTATGACAATCTTAATTCTTGTTGCTTCAGAAATTATACCTAAAACTATTGGCGCTACTTATTGGAAACAATTGGCAAATTTTACTTCTAAAGCTTTAAAAGTGATGATTTTTCCATTAAAATTTACAGGTATTTTATGGCTTTTACAATTAACTACAAAGTTAATTGGAGGTAAAGGACATGGAAGCGTGTTAAGTAGAGAGAGTTTTTTAGTGATGGCAGATATGGCTGAAAAAGAAGGAGTTTTTAAAGAAAATGAAAGTAAGGTGATACGTAATTTATTGGGTTTTAAAGAGATAAAAGTAAACGATATAATGACTCCAAGAACGGTATTGAAACTATCTGACGAAAATGAAGTCATCCAATCTTTTTATGATAATCATAAAATGTTACGTTTTTCTAGAATTCCTGTTTTTGCACAAAATCCGGATGAAATTACTGGTTATTTTTTGAAAGATGATTTATACAAGGCGATTATAGATGGAAAAGGGAAAGAAACTTTAGCTTCTATAAAAAGAGAAATTATTGTTGCAAATAGAGATTTATCTATACCAGATTTGTTTGATAAGTTAATAAAAGAAAGAGAACATATTGCATTAGTTGTTGATGAATATGGCTCTGTAAGCGGACTCGTTTCTCAAGAAGATGTTATTGAAACTTTGTTAGGTTTAGAAATTATGGACGAATCTGATAATATTGCAGATTTACAACTGTATGCCAGAAAATCTTGGGAAAATCGTGCTAAAAGAATGGGGATTATTGAGGATGGGAAAGAGTGAAAACTTACTTTTTCCAACACCTTGTATATAAACTTTTTATTGAGTCATTTTTATCAATTAAACTGTATAAAGTTTGACTTCCATCATAGCATTCATCTGTACTATACTTTTTAGAACTTATATTCCAATTATCATTTGACATAGAAAGGTTATATAAAAACAATATTTCTTTATCATTAGTTTTATCACTCTTTCTTTTTAAGATTTTATATTTAATTTCATTATTGACAATTTCTAGACTATAGCTATAAATAACATTACCATTAAAAATTTTTATATATTCTGAAGGGCAATTACTACAGATAAATGAATAAGATTCAGATAATAAAATTTTTTGATTTGGATATTTTTCTTTTAACTCATTTATTATATTTACAAAAACGCCTCTATATTTATTCTGTATTATTGTACTAACTAACATACTTTTAGAAGATTCTAAATCAGAAAGATGAATACTTTTAATCTGTGATTTTTGTATTTTATCATTTAAAATAATATCTCTTTCAATTATTTTTTTTGATTTTAAATATTCAACTTTTTCACTTTTAAATTTAAAGTTAGATGTTGAAATTATTATAACACCATTTTTCCCACTTAAACCATAAATTGGTGTACTTTTATTTTTCCCTAAATATTCTTTCTTTTTAATATTCTCTTCTCTTAATTTTAACCAACCTTTATCGATAGAATCATAATTAACGATATATCCATCAATTATTAGTAATGGGTTCTTTTCTAAAAGATTTTTTGTTTTTATGTTTTCTATATAATCAACAATAAAAGAATTTTTGCTTTTACAAAAAGAAAACAATAGTACTATAATTAATGGTAGTTTTTTGAAATTAATATCTAATTTAATCCTCCTTATACTCATAATACAAAAAGTCATTATAAGGAAAACGTTGAATGTGAATTTTCTTTACTTCTTCATACGTTTT
The DNA here is from genome assembly GCF_058147165.1 of Polaribacter sp. 2305UL8-11. Taxonomy (NCBI): domain Bacteria; kingdom Pseudomonadati; phylum Bacteroidota; class Flavobacteriia; order Flavobacteriales; family Flavobacteriaceae; genus Polaribacter; species Polaribacter sp. 2305UL8-11. The sequence continues at coordinate 43,971 of NZ_JBYVJW010000016.1, forward strand.
TTCTTTGAAATCTTCTAAATTTTCTTTGTTTAAAGCAGAAATAAAAATAGATTCTACTTCTTTATCATTCATCCAAGTTTTTTTCCAGTCTTGTAAAGTGTAATGTTCTTTTGTTTTTTCGGTAATTAAATCATCTTCATCAATCGTTTCATATTCATAAGCATCAATTTTATTAAAGACCATTAACGTGGGTTTGTCATCACATTTAATGTCAGTTAAAATGGTATTTACAGAGGCTATATGATCTTCGAAATTTGGGTGAGAAATATCTACCACATGTAACAACAAATCTGCCTCACGAACTTCATCTAACGTAGATTTAAAAGACTCTACCAATTGTGTGGGTAATTTTCTAATAAATCCTACTGTATCTGTCATTAAAAAAGGAATGTTCTTAATGACTACTTTACGTACAGTTGTGTCTAAAGTTGCAAAGAGTTTGTTTTCTGCAAACACATCACTTTTACTAATTACATTCATCAACGTAGATTTCCCAACATTGGTATAACCAACCAAAGCAACACGTACCATTTTACCACGATTTTTTCGCTGAACAGCCATTTGCTTATCAATAGTTTTTAATCTCTTTTTTAAAACTGCAATTTTATCACGAATAATACGTCTGTCTGTTTCTATTTCTGTTTCTCCAGGTCCACGCATTCCAATACCACCTTTTTGTTTGTCAAGGTGTGTCCAAAGTCTGGTTAAGCGTGGTAACAAATATTCGCTTTGTGCTAATTCTACTTGTGTTTTTGCAGAGCTTGTTTGTGCTCTTTGTGCAAAAATATCTAAGATTAAATTGGTTCTATCTAAGATTTTACAGTCTAAGATTTTTTCTATATTTCTAAGTTGAGCAGGAGAGAGTTCATCATCAAAAATGGCAGTACCTATATTGTGAGATTCTATAAAACTCTTTACTTCGTCTAATTTACCTGTTCCTAAAAATGTTTTAGGGTTGGGCCTTTCCATTTTTTGAACAAAACGTTTTACAGTAATTCCACCAGCTGTAGCTGTTAAAAATTCTAATTCATCTAAATATTCTTCAGATTTTTCTTCGTCTTGTTGTTGTGTAATAATACCTATTAAAACGGCTTTTTCAGAAACGGCTTCTTTTTGATCTATCATAGGACACAAAAATACAAAGATTAAATGAGTGGTAGCAAAAAAAAGCTCCAACTAAGTTGAAGCTCTGTAAACCAATTCAAAAAAATAAATAGAATAGGAGATTAAATAATTATTTTGCAACAAATTTTATAGGCAACACATAAATTTTCATTTGCTTTATGTTTTTTAGGGTAGCTTTTTTATAATTTAATTTTCTTCTTACATAGTCTCTATGCGAATTTTTTTTAGAGTCAACAGATAAAACTACAATCTCGTTGTTTTTGTTAATTAAAAAATTAACAACTACTTCTTCATTACTTTTTAAATTAGAAGAGTAATTTCCTAAAAGTGTTACAATTGTTTTTCTTAAATTTTCCTTTTCTTTTTTAATAGGGTTTTCTGTATTAGAAAATGCAGAAATACTGATTAACGTAAATAATAGACATGTTAATGTTAGTTTTTTCATTTTTTTTTGATTTTTAAATATTTTTTAAGATTAATTTTTATTGTTTGCTAGCACTGTAAAATTAATGCTATGCAACAAATTTTAGCTATTAATCTATGTTATTAAAAAGCATTTAAACTGTTAGAATTTGGTAAAAAGATAACTTAATAACACTTTGGAAACATTAATAATTTTAAAATACATTTATTAAAAACTAAATGATTTGGAAATATTTTTAAACCTTATAATAAGAATTAGCAATGAATGCTGTAAAATATTTCATTTTATAAAATTTTGTAAAAATATAAGGTTAAAAAAAAGTTGGCACCAAAACTTTTTTTTGATGCCAACTCGTTAATCAACCAAAATTAACTTATTTATTTTTATATAAATTCTACCTTACCAGTTTCCATATTATAAACTGCAGCAACAATTTTAATTTTGCCTTCTTTTTCTAATGCTGCCATTTTAGGAGATCTTTGTCTAATATCTTCTACAGTAATTGTAGCGTTTTTATGTATTACATTTGTTAAAAACGCTGTGTTTTTAGAAGATACTTCTCCAGAAACTGGTGTTGCTTTTACAGAAGGTTGGATTTCATTCAATAAATTTTGAAGTGAATTCATTTCCATAGAAGCTGCATCTGTATTATCTACAGCGTGTTTTACTGCACCACAAGCTGTATGCCCCATTACAATTACTAACTTAGAACCAGCAACTGCTGTAGCAAACTCCATAGAGCCAACAATGTCTGCGTTCTCTATATTACCAGCAACTCTGGCTACAAAAATATCTCCAATACCTAAATCAAAAACATCTTCTACAGGTACTCTACTGTCTACACAAGAAAGTACAATGGCCTTTGGATATTGCCCAATCATAGCTTCTCTTCTTTGAGAAGAATGATCTCTTCTTGTAAGATTATTGGCAACAAAGTTTTCATTCCCTTTTTTTAGTCTTCCTATAATTTCATCAGGACTCATATTTGCTTGCTCTTCTGCTGTTAAAATACTTTTAACTGGCATTTGCTTTGCTACTTCTTCTGTTTCTTTATTTTTTGTGGTAGATTTTTTATCTGTATTACAAGATAAAATAGATAGTGATACTATTAAAATTCCAAAATACTTACATAAATTTCTCATTGTTTATTGATTTAATGTTTATTATTAAAAATTGTGATGCATACTAAACTGCAACTGCCCTTTACTCCAATTATTTGTGGTTTGTTTCATCCAACCCATTTGAAATCTAATTTTTGAGTTTAGTACATAACCCAAACCTAAATATGTTCTGTTTCTATCAAATAATTCTACAGAATTATTATTGCCAATATTTCTTTCTCCATTTATAAAAAGCTCATTATAAAATGCGCCATAAATAGTTTTTGGACTTAAATCTTTACTATTAAAAGGAACGTTTATAAATAAATTATATCTATACCTAGTTCTAAAGTCTTGGTTTTCTACAAATCTTTGTTCATATCTAAAACGATGTGTTAGTAAAAAACGACCTCCAATTTTATGTGGCATTAAAGTTTCTTGATAAATTCTATTCTCGTTAGAAGTTGCATCAGAATCGCCAAACTGCCCACTAGTAATATTTGCAAATCCTAAGGTTAACATCACTCCAGCGTTTTCTGGTTTATAAGTAAGACCAGAACGTAATAATAGTTGTTCTTTATCTCCTAAAAATTGCCAATCTCTATATTGAAAATCTCCTTGAATTCCCCAATTAGAATTTTTAAATTGATGATTGTAGAAATACATATACCAAGCTCCAGTTTGGTTTTCATCTACTTGAGAATAAGTGTTTAAACCAAGTAATAAAGCAATAATACTAAAATAATAGTTTCTCATAATTAACATATTTTAAGCAAATATAAAAGTATTACTATTAACAACAAAAAGCAATGCTTTTATTTAACATTTGTTTAACTAAATTGTAATTTTATTAAACATTATTGATGCAATAGCTAACACTAGCTTAGATTAAATAAAATTATTTTATGATTTTAATACTAACTTTTAAAGGATTCTTTGTTACTTTTATAAATATCTACATTACACATACATTATGTTTACCAATTCGTTTAAAAAGAGAAATGATAAAATACATACTATTGGGTTTTACAATGTTGAAAATTTATTTGACACAGAAGATAATCCACAAACTCTTGATGATGATTATGTAGAAGAAGGAAAAAGAGGATGGAATTATAAACGTTACAAACTAAAGATTAAAAAACTAGGTTCTGTAATCTCTCAGCTTGGTAATCATCGTTCTGTAATACCTCCTGCAATTGTAGGTTTGGTAGAAGTAGAAAATGCAAAGGTGGTTTCAGACTTGGTAAACTCATCAAATTTAAGAAAACATCATTATGGTTTTGTACATTATGATTCACCTGATGAACGTGGTATTGATGTTGCTTTTTTATATAATAAACAAGTTTTTGAGTTGCTTCATTCAGAAACATTTCCTGTTTTTTTAGAAAATGAAGAGGGCAATAGAGATTATACTAGAGATATTTTAAAGGTTAGCGGAAATTTAAATGGTAATTTGGTTCATGTTTTGGTAAATCATTGGTCATCTAGAAGAGAAGGAGCAGCCGAAACTGAACATAAAAGAATTACAGCAGCCGAAACTTGTAGAAGTATAATTAATGTAATTCGTGATAAAGAAATTGACCCGAAAATTATTATTATGGGCGATTTTAACGACGATCCAACTAGCAAAAGTATTAAAGAGCACTTAGTTTTAGAAGATTTTTACAACCCTATGGAAAGGTTGTTGGCCAAAGGACAAGGAACTTTAACTTATAATGGAAAGTGGAACCTATTTGATCAAATTATTTTTAGCAACAATTTTTTAGCTACTAAAGAAAATTCTTTGCAATTTGAATATGCAGAGGTTTTTAATAAAAAATGGATGAAGGTATTTAAAGGTAAATTAAAAGACAGCCCTTTTAGAACTTATATTGGACCTTGGTATAAAGGTGGTTTTTCAGATCATTTTCCTGTGTACGCTTTTTTAAAAGAAGAAGATTAATATTAAGTTTTTTACGCTACTATTAACATAAAATTCTAAAACAACTTAAGAATAACAAAACTAGTCCTTTCCAATATTTTTAAAAGCATTTTTTAACTTTTCATCATTAATAATATACTTTTTATATTTCCCATCTTTATATCTGTAATAAATAAATAATGGCATAAACAGAAAAGAAAAGAAAAAGACACCCAAACCCATTACAATTTTTGCCTTTTCGTGTTCTGTATTTACAAGGTAAATTCCAATTGTCATCCAAATTAAAAAGATAACAAACAATATTTTTAACACTAACTTCATACTGCAAAATTACAAAAGTTATATCTTTAAAAACTAAATTTTATCAAAATGAAATCAATTTCAGTATTTTTGATTGGATTGCTACTGTTTTCATGCAACTCACCTCAAAAAAACCATAATATGAATAAAAAAATTGTAATTGCTCACAGAGGTGCTTCAGGGTATTTGCCAGAACATACTATGGAGTCTAAAGCATTAGCTTTTGGAATGAATCCAGATTTTATAGAACAAGATTTGGTGTTGAGTAAAGATGATGTGCCAATTGTAATTCATGATATTTATTTGGATGATGTTACAGATGTTGCTACAAAGTTTCCTGATAGAAAAAGACAAGACAATCGTTACTATGTAATTGATTTTACCTTAGAAGAACTAAAAACTTTAGCAGTTTCTGAACGTTTTAACCCTAAAACTGGCAAACAATTTTATAAAAACCGATTTCCTAAAGGAGAAGGTAGTTTTAAACTCCATTCTTTGCAAGAAGAAATAAAAATGATACAAGGTTTAAATAAATCTACTGGAAAAAATATTGGGATTTATCCAGAAATTAAAGCGCCTGAATTTCATAAAAAAGAAGGTAAAAACTTAACAGAAATTGTTTTAAAAATTCTTGCTGATTATGGTTATAAAACCAAAAAAGATAATTGCATTTTACAATGTTTTGATGCCAAAGAATTAGAGCGAATTCGTAAAGAATTAAAATCTGAATTATTTTTAGTCCAGTTAATTGAATACCCAAAAGAAACAAAACAACTTAAACATTTTGCCAGTTATGCAGATGGAGTAGGCCCTTGGTACAAACAAATTTTAGATAAAAAAGTTGATGGTGAATGGAAATTTACTTCGTTAGTTTCTGATGCCCATAAACTAGGTTTAAAAGTGCACGCTTATACTTTTAGAGCAGATGCTTTAGACGAATTTTCTTCTTTCTCTGCAATGATGCAAACTCTTTTAATTGATGCAAATGTTGATGGCGCTTTTACAGATTTTCCTGATAAAACATTGTCATTCTTACTTAACAATAGTTTATAACCTAATGCATAAAATCTTATCAAAAATAGCCTAAAAAAGTTGCTTTCAAAAAGCAGAAAACAGTTTCAAAAAATTAACTTGTAACTTCTACTAACTTATTTCTATAAGCTGTTAGTAATTTAGATTTAGAGATAAAACCAACATATTTTCCGTTTTTAATTACAGGTAAATTCCAAGCGCCACTTATTTTGAATTTATCCATTACTTTTTCTACAGTATCTGTTTCTAAAATTGTTTCTGGAGCAGCTTTCATAAAAGTTTCTATAGTGGTACTTCTATACATTTCTGTATCAAACATTACTGGACGAATATCATCTAACAAAACAATACCTAAAAATTCATTTTCTTTATTTACTACAGGAAAAATGTTTCTTGCAGAGGTAGCTACTGCTTTTTTTAACATATCTCCTAATAACATTTCTGGGTGTACAGATTTAAAATTAGTTTCTATAAGGCCATCAATCTGCATCATCATCATTACATTTTTATCTTTATTATGTGTTATAAGTTCTCCTCTTTGTGCTAATTTATAAGTGTAAATAGAGTTAGATACAAAGTATTTAGTAAATGAAAAAGAAATGGCAGCAACCAACATTAAGGGTACAAATAAATCGTAACCCCCAGTAATTTCTGCAATTAAAAAAATAGCTGTTAATGGTGCATGCAATACACCTGCCATTAAACCAGTCATGCCAATTAATGTAAAATTAGCTTCAGAAACATCAAATCCTAAACCTATGTTATTAATAATTTTTGCAAATGCGTTTCCAATGGCACTTCCCATAACTAAAGTAGGTATAAAAATACCACCAACTCCACCAGCTGCAAAAGTGGTACTCATTGCTATTGCTTTAAAAAAAGTGATTAATAATAGGAGTACAATTGCAATCCAAATATTATTATGGTCAAAAGAAAAAGGAGTATTACCTATGGCTGCAATATGGTTTCCTTTTAATAAATTGTTAATTAAACCATATCCCTCACCATATAAAGAGGGCATTAAATATAGTATAAGTCCAATAATAACACTACCAATAATGAGTCTTGTAAATCGTTTATCAAATTGATAAAAAAACTTTCTAATGGCAAAATACACTACAGAAAAATATACAGAAATAATTCCTGTAAAAATGCCGAAAATTGCGTAAAAACCTATTTCTCCAATTTTAAATTTGTCATTTAACTCAAAGCCTAATAACACATCTGAGCCTAAAAAAAGATACGATGTAACAATTGCAGAAACAGATGCCAATAAAAGAGGTACTAAAGAAACAAAAGCAATGTCTAAACTAAAAACTTCTAAGGCAAAAACAATACCAGCAATAGGTGCTTTAAACATAGAAGACATTGCACCAGCAGTTGCACAACCAATTAACAACATTCTTGTTTTGGTATTCATGTGAAACAACTGAGAGGTGTAAGATGCCAATGCTGTACCAGCACTTACTGCTGGTCCCTGCAAACCTACAGATCCACCAAAACCAACTGTAATTGGTGCCGTAATTAAAGATGCAAAAATATTATATTTGGGTATGATTCCTTTTCTTTTAGATATAGCATATAATGTGGTTGAAATTCCATGACCAATATGTTTTTTTAACCACACTTTTTTAATAATGGCTACTATGAGCAACCCAATAATTGGAAATAAAAAATATAAAGAGTTTTTAGAGTTTTTTAAAAAATCTACAGATAAAAGAAGCTGTATATAATGTGTAAAGTTTTTTAGCAAAACAGTACCTAAACCTGCTAAAAAACCTACCAAAATACTTAAAATATATAAAAATTGTCTTTCAGAAATATGTTTGTATCTCCAAATAAGAATTCTTTTAAATATTTTTTTAGTTGATGGCATTTTTAATTCCTATATAATAGTACAACATATCAGTTTTTTATGTAGAAATCTAATTTTGGTGTAGTTAGATTTTTTTAATTATTTTCTTTTGATAAAATATCGGTTCCTAAATATTTATTATCTTTATTATAATACCAAGCTCTAATTTTTGGCATTTTTATGCTATTAATTGTTTCTAAACCAGATAATAAAATATACTCTCCACTATTTTTAGTATCTTTAAAAAACTGATATACTTCCATTGCATAAGTTTTTGGATTGAAATAAAAATACCAAGTATCTTTTCCAACGTCTTTTTTGTAAGTGGCTTTTAAAACTAAATATTCTTTTCCTTTAAACTTCTTTTTTTCTACTTTTTGATGAATGATAGTTCCACTGTCTTTTAATTTCATTGGCAAACCATATAGATAGGTGTAGTAATTTTTGTATAAATTAGCTCGCTTACAATTTAAAGCATACTTTTTTTTGAGTTCTTCAGAAGGATTTTTATTTCCGTTAATTGCTAAACGACACTCTTCTTTATGTATACTGTATTCTTTAGTAATTGTATCTTTTTTTGCTTTTACAAAAAAGTATTGTTCTGGTAAGTCTATTTTAATGTTACTTTTTCTATCGGTATTTTTAGGAGTTTTCATTGTTATATATAATTCTCCTTTAAAAGTTTTCCAATTGTTATTTGGATCATGAAATTTAATAGCTCTTTCTAGCAATTCATCACCAGAAATTTCTTGGCCAAACGAAACTATCGAGATAAAAAAGAATAAAAGTAAGGTTAGTTTTTTCATAGGTTAAATGTAGTAAAATCTAGCCAAAAAAGAACTTACAAATTTTAATTTAATTTAGATTATAAATTTTTATTTTCATTATTTTTCAAATAAAAAGTATCTTTTTTACAAAAAAAATCCTAAACATAAGCTTAGGATTTTAATACTTTATGAGAAACTTCAACTAGGTTAACCTAAACCTTCGTCAAGCTCAGGTTAAACCTTCGGTTTACATTTCTAGTGCTTTTGTAGGATTGTTATCCATTAATAATTCCACAGGATTTTCTAACGCTTCTTTAACAGCCACTAAAAAGCCTACAGATTCTCTACCATCAATAATTCTATGATCGTAAGACAAAGCAACATACATAATTGGTGCAATAGTAACTGCTCCATCAATAGCAATAGGTCTGTTTACAATATTATGCATACCTAAAATTCCACTTTGTGGAGGGTTGATTATTGGCGTAGACAACATAGAACCAAATACACCACCATTGGTAATAGTAAACGTTCCACCAGTCATTTCATCAATAGTAATTTGCCCATCTCTTGCTCTTAGTGCTAATCTTTTTACTTCAGATTCTACACCTCTAAAAGATAAGTTTTCTGCGTTTCTAATTACAGGAACCATTAAACCTTTTGGGCCAGAAACTGCAATAGAAATATCTTGGAAATCGTGTTTTATTTGGTAATCTCCATCAATCATCGAATTTACATCAGGATACATTTTTAACGCTCTAACAACTGCTAAAGTAAAGAAAGACATAAATCCTAACCCAACTCCATGTTTCGCTTTAAAATCTTCTTTGTATTCTTTACGTAAATCGAAAATTGGTTGCATGTTTACTTCATTAAACGTAGTTAACATGGCAGTTTCGCTTTTTACAGCTACTAAACGTTCTGCAACTTTTCTACGCAACATAGACATTTTCTTACGCTCTGTTCCACGAGATCCGTTTGCGGGTTGCGTTCCCATAGAAGGTACTGCTTTTACAGCATCGTCTTTGGTAATTCTGCCATCTTTTCCTGTTCCTTTTACAGATTTTGCATCTATACCTTTTTCAGCTAACACTTTTTTAGCGGCAGGAGAAGCAGTTCCTGTTGCATACGTTTCTGCTTTAGGAGTTTCTTTAACCTCTTCTTTCTTCTCTTCAGATTTTTCTGATGACTGTGGCTGCCCACTTCCAACAGAATCATCTCCATCAGGTTTTGCAGCACTAGTATCTATTAAGCACACAACTGCACCTACAGCTACAGCATCTCCTTCTTCCGCTTTTAAAGTAATAATTCCACTTTCTTCGGCTGGCAATTCTAAAGTTGCTTTGTCAGAATCTACTTCTGCAATGGGTTGATCTTTTTCTACATAATCTCCATCCTCAACTAACCAAGTTGCAATTTCTACTTCTGTAATCGATTCTCCTGGAGAAGGAACTTTCATTTCTAAAACACTCATGGTTTCTTGTTTTACTTGAGCCGAAATTATTTCAGCACTTAATTATTTTATCTTTTATTTTTTGGGCGTTTTAACAGGCTTTCCACTATATCTTTTTATGCTGAATTCATTTTAGCATCTGTTTTTATTTGAAACTAATTTCATTTATTATAACAGATACTGAATCTAGTTTAGCATAAAAAGGATGTCGTTTCAATCCTTAACGCGCTTCTCATACTTTAAATTCAAACTATTTTTTAATATTTTGAATTTTATCATTTTTTACGGGAATATAATCTTCTTTTAATTTTCCGTTTACTTTTATTTTATCAAAAAACAATTTTCCGCCAGTTGCTATATTTCTATCTGCAACGTTTTGAAGACTTAAATGTAAATGCGGTTCAGAAGAATTTCCTGAATTCCCACACAAACCCAAAACATCTCCTAGATTTATTTTTTGATTTCTTTTTACTTTAATTGAATTTTCTTTAAAATGAGAAAAAACAATAAATTCATTATTATCTGTTTTTAAAACTATTGTATTTCCATGGGGAATTTTTTTATTCATTTGTCCAGGAATATTGTCTTTTACACCTCTAAAAACGTGAGCAACTGTTGCTTTACAAGGTGCAATTATCTCTTTACCAAATGCATAAAAATTTTCATTCTTAGTTCTATCCTTTTTATAGGATTTTCCATCTTTTGTAATCACTAAATCGTATGCATATTTTTGATTATTGTATGCCACGTGATAATTATCTTCTACATTAATACCACCCCAAAAAACTGTCCATTCCTCATTAAATGGTAGTTTCATTTTTGTTATATTTCTTTCTACAACAGGTAAACCTTTGGGAATATGAGGTTTTATATAAAAACCATTAATTCTATTTTCTTTATTTAAAGAAATTATAACATCTAAAACAGCATTATTAAAAGTAGTTTTATAGATACTGGCTTTTTGCTTTGTATCGTAAAACTCCATTTTTTTAATTTTACCAGCTGGAGCAACATTCATTTTAAAAAATGACAATGTTTTTTCTAAAGGTAAAGCATTTTTCATATTTGAATCAAACATATTAAAAATAGCTTCAAAATTTTCTTCATTATAATTTTTTAAAAATTCTTTTGAAACTTTTTTAAAATTATCTTTTTCAGTTTGAGAAAAACTAAAAAATGAAACCATTATAAGTAAGAAAAAAATACTTCTTTTCAATATACCTTATTTTTAATCGTTAAAAACACTATCAATAACAGCTCTATGACGCTTTTTAAATCTTGTGCTAGAACCAGCTGCAGGAACTGCATAATACTTACGAGAACGCACATTTAAGTTTTTTAACTCAAAACGTTGCAGCATATAACTCCAAGCTCCCATATTCCTTGGTTCTTCTTGTGCCCAAATATACTCTTCGATATTTGGATATCTATCTATAATTTTTTGAATTTTTTCTTTATGAAGCGGAAATAATTGTTCTATTCTAACCAAAGCAATATCTTCTCTTTTTAATTCTTCTCTTTCCGCTAATAAATCATAATAAAATTTACCCATACAAAAAACGAGTTTTTTAACTCCATCTGGATTTAAAACATCATCAATTACTTCTTGGAACTCACCATTTGCTAAATCTTGAATAGTATTAACCGCTTTTGGATGACGTAATAAACTTTTAGGTGTAAATACAATTAGAGGTTTTCTGTAATCACGTTTCATTTGACGACGTAACAAATGATAGAAGTTTGCTGGTGTTGTACAGTTGGCAACTGTCATATTATCTTCTGCACATAATTGTAAATAACGTTCTATTCTTGCAGATGAATGTTCAGAACCTTGTCCTTCATATCCATGTGGTAATAGAACTACAATTCCATTTTGAGCTTTCCATTTGTCTTCTGCAGCAGAAATATATTGGTCAAACATTATTTGTGCTCCGTTAGAAAAATCTCCAAATTGTGCTTCCCAAATTGTTAAAGTATTTGGGTTACCCATTGCATAACCATAATCAAAACCTAAAACACCATATTCAGACAAAAGCGAGTTGTAAATCGTCATTTGTCCTTTATTATTGGGGTTTGTATTTAATAAGTTGATTCTTTCTTCTGTAACTTCATCTCTTAAAATAGCATGTCTATGAGAAAAAGTACCTCTTTCTACATCTTGCCCAGAAATACGTACATTAAAACCTTCTTCCATCAAAGAACCATAAGCTAAATTCTCTGCCATTCCCCAATCTAATTCGTTGGTTTCAAATACCATTTTGGCTCTACCTTGTAAAATACGTTCTGCTTTTCTTACAAAATTTGCACCTTCTGGTACTGTAGAGACTACTTTAGCAATATTTATTAAATTTTCTTCTGGGTAGGTTGTGTCTAAAGATTCTAGCATTGCATCTACATCTTCGCGCTCAAAGCCTTCCCAAGTAGATTTCATAAACTCTTTTACTTTAGAAGTTTTATCTTCTTTAGAATTGTCGAATTCAGTATTCAACATATTTTTAAACTCAGTAGTGATTGAATTTAAGTATTGTTTATCTATGCTGCCTTCTGCAATTAGTTGAGAGGCGTAAATATCTTTAGGGTTTTTATGTTTAGAAATGGCTTTGTATAATTTTGGCTGTGTAAAACGAGGCTCATCACCTTCATTATGACCGTATTTTCTATACCCCAATAAGTCTATAAAAATATCGGTTTTAAATTTCATCCTAAATTCTAACGCCATTTCCATTGCATGACAAACTGCTTCTGTATCGTCTGCATTTACGTGTAAAACAGGTGATAAAGTTACTTTTGCAACGTCTGTACAATAGGTGCTTGAACGTGCATCTAAGTAATTTGTGGTAAAACCAATTTGATTATTTACTACTATGTGAATAGTTCCTCCAGTTTTGTAGCCATTTAATTTTGCCATTTGGACTACTTCGTAAGCAATTCCTTGACCAGCAATAGCTGCATCTCCATGAATAATTATTGGTAAAATTTTACTAGAATCTCCAGCATATTTTCTATCAATTTTTGCTCTAGTAATTCCTTCTGCAACAGCAGCAACAGTTTCTAAGTGAGATGGGTTTGGAACTAAGTTCATTTTAATTTCGTTCCCATTTCTGTAGGTTTTACTCAATGTTAACCCTAAATGATATTTAACATCACCATCTATATCTTCATCTTCAAAATCTTTGCCTTCAAACTCACTAAAAAGTTCTCTAACTGGTTTCTTAAAAATGTTAACCAAAGTATTTAAACGACCTCTGTGTGCCATTCCTAAAACACATTCTTTAACACCATATTTTTCTGCTGCATCTCTAAGCATTACAGAAATACCTGGAATTAATGTTTCTCCTCCTTCTAAAGAAAATCGTTTTTGACCAACGTATTTTGTTTGTAAAAAACTTTCGAAAGTAACAGCTTGGTTTAGTTTTCCTAAAATATATTTTTTTGCTTCTACATCATAATTAGGGTGGTTGTCATTTTGGTTTAAACGATTTTGCCACCATTTTAACTTTTCTGGATTTCGCATGTATGTGTATTCTACACCAATAGAATCACAATAAATACTTTGCAAATGCTGAATAATTTTAGACAACTTTACTCTACCAATTCCTAAAACATCACCTGCAGAAAATTCTTGATTTAAATCCTCTTGAGATAATCCAAAATTTTCGATATCTAAACTTGGCTTGTATTGCCTTCTTTCTCTTACAGGATTTGTTTTTGTGAATAAATGACCACGTGTTCTGTAGCCGTTTATTAAATCTACAACTAAAAATTCTTTTCGAACTTCTTGAGGTATTTCTACAGAAGTATCTTCATCTTTTAAAGAATAGTTTTCATTTGCTAAATCATACCCTTGAAAAAAACTTCTCCAACTAGGTTCTACTGTATCTGGGTTTGCTAAATATTTATCATACAAATCAGCAATAAAGCCAGTATGTGCTGCGTTTAAAAACGAAAATTTATCCATATTATAGTTTCTGCTTTTTTAATAAGCTATCGGAATTAACAAAAATACAATATTTGCTAAAAAGGATAATTTTTTTATCGAATAAAAAAGTTAATATTTTTTTAATTTTTTTTCAAAAAGTATTTGGCGATATTCTAAAAAGATATATATTTGCACTCGCTAATCACAAATGCTTGTGAAGCAAACTCCTCCTTAGCTCAGTTGGTTAGAGCATCTGACTGTTAATCAGAGGGTCCTTGGTTCGAGCCCAAGAGGGGGAGCTTTCTTTGACTCCTCGCCATTTTGGCGAGGATTTTTTATTTCCAATCTTCTGAAACCCTTATGTTTACTAAGGATAATCGCAATGAGTTCATTCATTGAAGCGGTTCGATACTTATTTTTCAAAAAAACCAGTTTTTCAGGAAATATCGAACCGACAATTTTCTTTTTAATATTTGCTGGGGATGATTTGTATAATTTGTCTATTCCGTGGAGAAATGAAATCCCTTGTTTTAAGTACTTATCGATGTCCTTTTCTAAAGTTTTTAAGTTTGTTAACTCTTCATTTAAGTCATTTAGTTTTTCTTGTGTTTTACTCTTCATCGATTTGTAAGTAGATAAATCAATGATATTATCAAAAAACTTTTCTTCTATGGATTCTTTTCTTACAGATAATGTGTTTATTTCTCTTTTGATTTTCTTGATTCTTACTTCCCTATTGTTTTTGTCTCCTTTAAATGTATTGTTTAAAATTTCTTTGTAGAGCGTTTTAACATCTTCTTTGATATGAAATTCTTTAAGTAATTCTTCAAACAGTTCATTCACCTCGTGGGCTTTGTATCTTTCTTTGCATTTGGGTTGGCAGTGATAGTAAAAGTGACGTACTCCGTTTCTTCCTTTTGATGCGCTTCCTGTTAATGCTCTAGTAGTGTGTGCCCCGAACAAAAAGAATTTTCGTACATTTTTGAAAATAAAAAAAGGATATCCGTTTATGAATATCCTTGCTATGACTATAATTAATTTATCAGTAGAAATTTAATGTCTATTTCTTAAATCCTTATCATTACTGAAATGTTCCAATGTTGGAACCTTTTTGTCGCGGTTTAAAGTAGCGAGTGCCCAGTATATTTTCAAATTAGCTTCTAAATATTATTTATTTCTTGTAAACAAATTACTTTTCTACTTAACTGTTTTATAATTTTAGTTTATTATTATAAATACTATCAATTGAATTAAGTACGAAATCTATTTCTTCTTGAGAGAAATTTTTGAAAACAAAAGTATATTCGTTTTTTTGATCAAAGAATTGCACAATAACAGATTTACAATTATTTGGAGAACAAAATTGAAACCATTTATAATTTTTATTACTGTATTTATAAATGTTTTCTTCTCCGCCATTTGGTAATATAATAGACTTAAAATAAGCTAATTTTAAACCTTTTGAAATTTCGTTGTAACTATCAGTGAAAATATTAATATTTGGATAATACGAATAAACATAATCATAAACATCAAATGCATTTAAACTATCAATTCTATGTTTTTCAAATACTTTTAGATCGTTTTTTATATCTCTTACTATACTGTCTTTATTAATTGTAAATAAAACTCCTTTATTATTTTTGTCATCTTTGGAAACTATTCCTCCAACTAAAGACTTATTATCTATAAACTTCAAAGAAATACTATCTTTTAAAATATCAAAAGGTAATTTAATTTTAAGGTCTAAAAAGATTGTATCTATAGAATTAAATATATGTTTATTCTTTAGTGTTTTTTTTTTCGGAACTGCTTTAATATAATCAAAGACACTCTCATAACTTGTTGCATTTGTAGAATAGTAAGCATCCTCTTGAACTTTGAAATAAACATATTTTGATATTATATATGCTCCAAAAATAAATATTAACCCTAACGTTATAAGAAATATTAGTTTTTTTCTATTCATAAATATTAGTTTTGAACTTTTAAACCTCCGTATAAAACTTTTTCAATAGCCTTAAAGTTTGACATAAAATATTCTGCAGTTTGATAATCCAAATCTGAACCCTCTGAACTGAGTAAAACTTGTACCTTGAAGTTAGTTTTACCCATTCGATACAAAGAAGGTACGGTTTGACCTGTTGCAAATTGAATAATACTTTGATATGAATATAGAAAATTTATAACTTTACTGTCAACATTAACTAAAGTATTATGTTTTCCACCATCTCGAGCGGCCTTAATTTGCTGCATATACTTATATACATGAAGACCTCCAGGAAAAGCACCAGGATATGCAATTGGTAAATCTGACATAACTGGACTTTGAGAAGAAATTTTTGAATAGAGTTTACTTTTTGCCTTTAGCCCCTCAACAATTATTCCTAATTGATAATTTACCATAGCCAAATATGTATCGTAATACATAGCAAATACCTTAAATGAAGGATTTCCTTTCAGTAATCCTCCCAAAGAATTATAGACATCTTTTAAAGCATTTAATTGGTCATCTTTACTAGCACCATTTCCTAATGAATAAAAACCATTAAGTGCACTATAGGCTTTCTTAAATTTCTTACCAAGTTTTCTTGCTGTTTTAAAACCTTCAACAGATTTTTTTAATACTTTCCGTGGATCAGTAGTTCCCGTTTTATTACCATCTCCATCATAATGATGTATCATTCCATCATCGGGTGTTTCATCCCATAATTTATTAATTAAATCTTGAGTAGAATCAGCTCCACTTGGATCAGCCCAAAAAATTGGATTATTATCAAATGCAACATAAGGAGACATTGAGTGGTGAGTTACTGGATCTATTCGATTCCACCTTGCAATTGCTGGATCATAATGCCTTAAGTCCATCTCATATAAATTTAGTCCTAAACTTTCTTCAAGTTCTTTGCCATTGTATTTCCAATTTTGTGCTAGTGGATTACCAGCACCTGTATTCATTACGTTATTATACCCTTTATGTTTGAGTCCAAAGGGATAATAGTGTACCGTCTTTTTTGAGGGCTTTTACACTTTTTCTACCAGTTCCTCACATTTTCTGCCAAGGCTATTTCAATGAACTTCTATTACAATACTAAAATAATTCTTTGTGTTTTATTTACCTAATATTTTTACTAAAAAAATTGCTTACTACCAACCGTCTTCCTAAATTTGCAACACTAGTTGCAAATTTAGGAAGACGGTTGGTATGTTCTTTTTCCCTTTTATCATTTACATCAACCAAAACCTACAATAATTCATATTCTTTTTACGGTTCATCTTTCGGTTCATTTTTAAAGAAAACCGCTAAAAACAATGGTTTTTGCGGTTCATCTTTCGGTTCATTTTATTGTTTCGTATTATAGCCTTCAACATCAATCACATATTTAGTTGCTCTACCTGTACCTTCTGGTTTTATTATAGAAAGCTCCAATAATTCCTCAATGTCTCTTCGAGCTGTAGCTTTGGAAACATCATACTCCTTTTGATACTCACCACTTGTTATTTCTTTGTTTTCTTTTATATACTGAATTACTTTTTTTTGTCTTTCATTGATTTCCAATTCAGAAAGATATTTGTCACTATAAATGTCTCTGAAAATAGTAATAGAAAATGCACCTCCGTAAACCTCTATTTTTGGCTCTGGCAATCCATATTTTTCACACTCCTCTATAATTGTTATAGTTCCACGACCCCAAGTCTCAATAAAACCTGCTTTATAAAAAACACTCGCTACTAATTCATTTCGTGGATATGATAAATGCTTTACTTTTAAATCTTCAATTTTAAGTTTATCAGTGAGTTCTCCTTGATTCATCAAGGTCATTCTATCATCAAAAAGACTTAAAAATATAGGTGTTTTTTCATATTCCCTATGAATAATCGCATTAAGTAGTGCTTCTCGAATTGCTTTAAATGGATATTCTGGTGTTTCAACTCTATGCATACCTTCATAACTGATATTACGAATAACATACTTGTCATCTAATATTCTTATAACTTTGTCTGCAATTTCAAAAGCATTTCCTTCCACTACTTCTTGAGATTGAAGGTCTGAACTTGACTCTCCAAATCTTCCCACTTTTACATAAGCACTTCGAATGTATTCTTGTGTATTTTTACCAAATAATAGAATACTTGCTCTTTTGTAGTTACTTTCTTTATCTATTAAATTTAAATTCTTTAATACTTCTTCTGGAGTAGAATCACCTATATAAGGAAGACGACCTGATTTTACAGCATTCTTTTTAAATGATTCTATTGTATCTAAATCAAAATCTTCCATAGTAATGTTTGGAAGAGCAACTTCATCCCAATCCTTACCTTCTGTTTTAATTAAAAAGTTATTCAATGCTGTTCCTGTTAGCAATTGATTAGTACTACCACTACGCATATAAAACTTCCCTTTATAAGATACAGGAGATGAAAATGGCTCTACAATTATCTCAATGAAATGCTTATCATTTTCTTCCTGTAAGTTTACATTACAAATAATACCAGTAGTATCTTTGATTTTATTTGGAAGTTCATCCATCAATTTTTTATACTTATCTACACCAACTACATTCCCATTATCATCTTTTCCAATATACAAGATACCTCCATTGGCATTAGAAAACCCAGAGATCCATTGTAAGTATTCATCTCTCCAAGACTGTTTCCATTCTATGTTTTGTTGTTCAGGCATACCTTTATTCTAATATCATACGTGATAAATTCAAAGGTATAATAATTTTGAAAAAGAGATGATTAAGTCTTAAACAAAATACCTTGATAAGTATAATTATTTAAACACTACTTTTTCTTCAATTTTAGTTTTACTTTCTTTAATTTCGTGATGGTAATCAACTTCTGAATCTAAAGTTCGTTTTTCTATTCTTGGTTCAATTTTAATATTTATAATCCCCTTTTTATTAAAATCTCTTGCTAAAATCTCCCAGTTTAAAACGACATTATAATCTTTTGGCAATGGTAAAATCCATAAATCAAAATCTATCGTATCTTTCTGAATTAATGGAATGATAGATGTCTTTAGAAAAGACTTATTGGCGTATCTTTTTTTTGCACCAGGATTAGCAATTTCACCAATCCCAAAATCATTTGTTTTGTTTCCTTTGTTATAATTCCCTAAAAATTCACACTCACCTTCAAGTTTAAAGTTTACCTTCCAGTTATCAATTGCCATGTTACCTGTATTAGACATTAAGAGTCTTAATTTACAGTAAGATAAGCTCACCTCTTTCTTATTATAATTACCGAAGCTCCCCATTAAGTCTAATGCACCAAAAGAAGTTCTTTCTGTACGTGGGTTATAAGAATGTCTCTTTATTTTATATTTAATAGTTGTTTTATAAAATTCTGGTTCTAATAGAATCTGTTTATTTTCTAATTCAGAAACAAAGACTTCAAAATCATAATCTGATTTATATTTATTAGAATGCATATAAAAATTATATACATCTCTATTTTCTTCTATCAAATCGACAATATCTTCCCAACAAAAAAGTAAAATTTCAAAACTATTTTTTTCTTTATTTTCAACATCTTTTATTCTAATGTATTCTTCGATATCACTATTCTTGTTAGATGTAGTAGCAAAAATGAATACCTCAAGTTTTGGTGTAAAATTTTCAGCTTTCTCTAATTCTAAATCTATTTCTTTCTTTGTAAGTTTTGATTTGGTGTATTCGTCTTTTCCTTTACATTGAATTCCCCAATATTTTTTTTCATTCTTGGGAATAGCATAAATATCTACTCCATGTTGAATTTGACCAGACCTTCCGTTTTTCTTTATTTTATTAGGAACTTCCCATACAACTCCCCATAGTTTTTTACATAAAGATTCAAAATCTTGCCAATTCTCTGGTTTTGGTAACTGTTTTTTCATTAAAAACTGCTTTTTAAATTTTTATCTTCTTGGTCGAAATTGAGTGATGTAGTCAGTTAAGATTTTTAAATCTGCTTTCACTTCTTCTGCATCAGGAACACTTTCTATCAATTCTCCAGCACTATCGTGTCCCAAAAACATTGTTGAACATTTAGACATATTATCTTCAATGATTTGATAATCATCATCTCTAAAATCAACGACTTTTTTTAACCTTCTCGTTTGTATTTCTCTACCAAAGCGTTGGACAGTTCCATTTAAAACAATCTCTTCTATAGAACGCTCCCAAGTTTCTCTTAACTTTCCATAAAAAGGTTTAACTCTTTCACGATAAACTTCATCTGTTTCTATTTTTTCAATTTTTTCTAAAACTTGAAATTCTGCATTAAGAATTCCAATTCGTTTTTTAACGGTAAGTGCATCCCAAGGTGGATTCTTTGCAAGTATACCAGTTTCTGTTTTCTTTCTTGTTAAACTTTTTATTTCAACATTGCAATTCTCTTTATTGGCAACTTCCTGAAGCATCATTAAAAAAGTAATGTCGTGAGTAAATACTATTACTTGTCGCTCTTTTGATTCTTGAATAATACGATTTGATATTTTACCTCTCCACTTATGGTCAAGTGAAGATACTGGGTCATCAAAAATTATTGCAGACTTATGTTCTGAAATAGATAATTCCGAAAAGAACGTAGCAAGAGAAATGCATCTATGCTCTCCTTCACTTAAAATTTCTTTTAATCTTACATTTACGCCATAAGAAGTATCCAATTCTAAATAATGATATTGTTTACCTCTAACACCTTTAGTTCCAGCAACTACACTAATATTTTTAAAGCCAAGTTTTTTTAGCTCTTTTTTGAAGTTATCTTTTAGATTATTAGTAACATAAGTTTGACTAATACCATTACTACAAAGCGTAATGCTTCTCGTTCCGCAAGCTCCAATACATTTAATAATCAAACCAATCTTTTTCTTTCTTTCAATCTCATCAATAAGTTTTTGTTCATACTTCTGTAAATTTTTAACAGATACTAAATTTCGATGTTCTTGTTCTAAAGGTTTCAATTCATCTTTGATAGTGACCTTACTTAATTTGTCATTCTCATTAGTTAGTGTTTCTCGAATCTCATCAATAATAGTGATTGGATTCTCTTCGAACTTAATAACATTGATATCTTCTATTGTTTTTGGGTTTTCGAATAGCTTTACAATTTTTGTTTGTTCTATTTTTAATGCTCTAATAAAACTATCCAGTTTTTCAGTCAGTCCTTCATTCGTTTCTTCAAACTCTTCTATGGTATTTACATACTCTTCTAAATCAAAATTTAAGTCATTAAAAAAATCTTTTTTATCATTAAATTTTGCAGTAGCCAAATCTAATTTTTGCTGTAAATCTGCTTTTACAAAAGTTTCAAAATTTGTAAATCGCTCTCTTGCATTCTCATCCAAATCTTGAAGACATAATGGACAGTTATCTCCTTCACTCACACTTGGAAAAGTACCATTACCAAAAGAATAGTCATAAAACTTTCTTGCACTTTCCCATAAAGTCTTCCAATGCTCATTCCCAACGTCCTCAAAGGGTAAATTTGAAAATGCTTTTTCGGATGCCACTTTTGAAGCTTCAGATGAACTAACAAAATCATTAATAATTATTTTTGTTTGAATGAGTGCCTCTTTAGAAAAATTAGTTTCAAAATCAGAAATTTTTCCTTTAAAAACATTGATACGTTTAATTTTATTGGTGTTTTCTTTTATTCCCTTTTGAGGATCAGTAGCTTTTAATTTTATAATTTTTTCGTCAAGCTTCAGTATTCTTTTTTCTGATTCTTCGGTATGATTGGTATGCTTTTTCAGGTCTTCAATCTTTGTACTTTTATCTAATCCTGAAAGAAACTTTGCTACTTCAGTTTCATATTCATCTATAAGAAAACTGTAGTCAAAAGTATTGGATATTAGAGTTGCTTTTTCTTCATTAATTTTATTCTCTACTTGCTTACAACAATGAGCTAATTTTTCAAGTACGGCTAATCCTGAAGGGATGAAAGCTATTTCATCTTCCTCTTCGATATAATGATTTGCGCTATAAGTATCAAAAACATCAACCGCCTGTAAAGTATGATTATTTAATACTCCATCTTTCCAAACTACTGAACCCGAACCTCCACTTTCTGTAGCGTATTCAATTTCTGCTGTTTGACTTTTAGTATTACTTCCTTCAATAAATAAATTTGGATTTATTACTGGCCTAATACCTCTTGTATTACAGATATGTTTTAGCACACTTACATAACTAGATTTACCTGCTCCATTATCACCATAAACTATGGTTAAACCATTGGTAGCAAACTCCAATTCTTCATTATCTTTTAATGCATTGATGTTTTCAGAATTACAGATTTTAGATAAGGTAATACTCTCCTCTATATCAGAACTGGCAACTAATTCCTTTAATTCTTCAATATCAACGTCTTCAATCTCGAAATCTAAAATTCCTTGTTCAGATTTACAGATATTAACCAAATCAATGATATCATCTTCCGTTAAGTTTTTATTTCTGATGATTCGATTAATTGCTTCTTGCCAAAATTTAGGCTTGTCTTCTATCCATTGGATGATGTCTTGTAGTATAGGCATATTTTCATAGTATTTTAATTTGATAAGGAAATCAATTTAAATAAAAATCATATTTTAAAAATACGGTTTAACGTAATGACATGAATTTATCTTATTGAGTATCAAATCAAAGATACTTTATCCTTTTGATTTAAAGAATTTCAGTTATTAACATTTGGGTGTTTTTGGTTCATGTTTCAATTACTTTAAATCTTCAATAAAATCAATAGATTAGAGCTTGTTAATAACTTTAGGCTATTAGAATTTAATCTTTACTTTAAGTAAATAAAAAACAGACACATAGTAGTTTTCTTGATTCAAAATGAATAATAGTTAATCAAATTCTTCTTGATTGTCTGAACCATCATCTAACAACTTCAGTCCACCAAAAATTGCAAGTCCACCAACTAATAACCGTCCTAATCCTTGCCATGATTTTTGTCTTTTAATTTCCTCTGATTTTTGATAAGCACTATTCAACAAGTACATTATTAAATTTTTTTGACTATCTAAATTCTTTTGTGTTCCATCCAAAGTAATATATTGAGTTATTGATGGAAGAAAGCTTCCAACGTTTGTTCCCTCTTGAACAAATACTACTACTGGTTTTGAATTAGCAAATGCCATTCCAGCTTCTGTATGTATCATTTCTGATAACATATTGGAAGAACGACCATTAATACTATCTCTCGTTAAATATCGTTTTGTAGCAACGATTACAACAAAGTCTGATTTCTCAATGTTTGTTTTCATTAATTGAACAGGGTTCTCTGTTGTAGCATCAAATAAACCTACTGTTCCAAAAGGTTTAATCTGAAAATGATGCAGAATATTCGCTACGAAATTCACGAATTTACTATCTTCTTTTCGTAGACTACAACTTACGAAAGCGTTTGCTATATAATTCATATTATTTATTATTTGAAAAAATATTTATCAAAAATTGAAAGGTGAATATTTTGTAATTTCTTTCGAAATTTTTAAAATTCTGTCCAAATACCAGTTTATATTAATAGTTCTTGTTTTACCTGAAATCACTTTTCCAAGTGGAATTTCAAAAATATAATCTGCATCTGTTACATCAAGGATTTGCTTGAATTTACCTCTCATAATATCCCCTTTATTTCTAATTGAAGTTATAATATAAGAGATGTTTTCATTTGTAGATTTTCTTTTCTCCAACTGCTTTATAGATCTAACAGTATCTGTATAGGATTGAATTAAAATTACTTTTTCATCTTTAGCAATAATGCACCAAAATTCATAATTATTAATTTGAAATGAACCATCTATAACTTTATAGCCTTTAACATTGATTAAAAAATCTGCAATTTTATATATTGATTTAGACTTTCCAGTATTCCTTGCACCTCCAAAAATAAGATATTTCATAATTTATTTTTGAGGATAAGAATAGTCTTTTGGGTTATATTTGATAATCATATCAATTATTTCATTTTCATTTTCTGTTAAATGTAATAGTTCCCCATATGGTCTTCCTGTAGAAACTTTTTTTATGAAATTCCAAAGAGGCCTCTCAACTGTCCATCTTTCAATACCAAAGAGTATCATTGGAGAAACATACTTCTTAAATTTTTGTTTATTGTAAGGGGCATAGTGGTTTTGAGCAGCATCTTGAAAAATTTCTTGTGTAGTTCCTGCACTACCTGGAGCAAATATAACTCCATGCTTTGCTATTGCTAATAGACCGTCTTCTCTAACACTATTTGCAAAATATTTTGCTATATGTGTAGCGAAAGGCGCTGGAGGTTCATGTCCATATAACCAAGTCGGAATCCCCACACTCATAGATTCTTTCTCTTTCCCTGAAGGAATTGGATATTTTTCAAGTATTCTCCATGCTCTATGTAACCAATCTTTATCTTCATACTCTTTTTTGGGAGGTGCATCCACGGGACGAATTTTTATCTGATTTACAGCTTGTATTAATTCTTTTTCTGTTCTACAAGCAAAATATGCTCCTAAATGTGTAGCCTCCATTGCTCCAGGTCCACCACCACTAATCATAAGGAACCCCTTTTGAGTTAATGTTCTTGAAATTTTTGCAACTTTTAAATAATATTCGTCTTGTCTTTCCATAGCATGTCCGCCCATAATAGCA
Organism: Polaribacter sp. 2305UL8-11; assembly: GCF_058147165.1. Lineage (NCBI taxonomy): Bacteria > Pseudomonadati > Bacteroidota > Flavobacteriia > Flavobacteriales > Flavobacteriaceae > Polaribacter > Polaribacter sp. 2305UL8-11. The sequence continues at coordinate 68,495 of NZ_JBYVJW010000016.1, forward strand.
ACTACTTTTCTGCCTTTAATCACCTCATATAGAGCATCTGTGATACTATGATCATGAAGTCTTCTGGTAAGACTAATTAAAATTGAAGTTGGGTTTTCTAATCCATTTTTGACATAATCTTCATAAATCTTATAATCGTAAGTTAATTTATATCCTTTATCATTATTTATATCAAAACCCTTAAACAGTTCTTCAACAGAATATAATTTAGATTTATGAAGTTTAAAAGGAACATTATCCATATTTGGTATTACCAAACCTCCTGTCTTTACAATATGTCCAGAACTTTCATTACTTATTTCACAGCCTAAAAATATACTATCTGAAAAATCTAGTTTATTAATTTCAGAATCATAAGATTTTAAATTTAACCCCTGAATAGCAGATGGATTTAAATTTCCAGATTTTATCCAGTTTTCAAAATGGTTTATTTTATCTATTTCTATCATTCTTCTTTAATTTTAATATGTTTATATTTTGAAATTACTTTATATATTCATTACAGGTTATAAAATTTAGTTAGATAAATATATTTAAAAATACAATAAAAGTATTGACTACAAGTAGGTATTTTCCCCTGTTTTTTAATAGTGTTTTCCTGTTATTAAGAAATCGGATGCAAATTCTCAATCAATTCGTGTAGATTTTCAAGATCATCCTGCTGATATCGTTCCGTGGAAGAAATATAACGATGTCCAGCCATATACTGTACTTCTCGGATATTATACGTCTTGAGCCAATTGGTAATTACTGAAGCTCTTATTTGCTTCACATTCGATACCTTATGATTAATGCGTTTGAGTCTTTTAAACAAGTGCGAAGTAATGATGTCAAATCGCTCAGAATTCAGCGGAAACAGGCTTTCTGTGTAGTTTTCAAGTTCTTCTTGGAGGATTTCTCTATGTTTTTCTAAAAATAGCACAAAAGGCAGGATTTGCGCTGATTTTAGCTCTAACGTTCGGCTGTTTGTTTTGCGTGTGCTTGGAATATACAAAGTTCCCTTTTCTAATTGAATATGTTCTACTTTGAGTGATTTTAGCGCAGTCGCATTTAAGCCTTGATACACCATTAAACCTGTAATGACTTTGTTACGAATGGCTACCGATTTTGAGTTTGGAAATTCAATACGCTCTGTTTGATAGCTGTAATACAAATCCTCGAGTTCTTCTGCTTCTAACAAATTATGGTTGAGTGTTCTTTGTGCTCCTCGGATATTGATATTTTCTATTGGGTTATCGAATCGTTGTTCGGAATCTACTAAATAATTGAAATAGATTTTTAAGGCACCTACTTGATGTTTAATCGTGGATTGTGATACTCGCTTCTCTTTCTTAATTACTTGAAGCTTTTTGATGTATTGTAAGCAGGATTTATAATCAATAGTTGTAGTTTCATAATTGTTATATTCACACCAATTGATAAATAAGTTTGCATTTCTATCGTATGAATTTACTGTAGTTTTTGCATATCCCTGTTTCCTTAAATATTCTCTATAAGTCATCTTGTAATTGATTTTCTCTTTTTGTGAGATGAACATATATCTGTGTACTTTCTAAAGAAGCGTGACCAAGAAATGTACTTATTGATTTAATAGGCACTTTATTTTGCATCAAATGTGTGGCTATACTATGGCGTAAAGTATGAAGTGTGATGTTTTTTTCTTGGATGGTTTCATTTTCAGTAGCATTGATAATTTCTTTCAAACGATTGGCAATCGTTAAATCACTTGCTCGTTTTCCTTGGTTCGAGAGTAATAGTGCATCTGTTTGATAATTTTTTAAAAACTCTGGTCGTGCTTCATACAAATACTCTTCAAGTATATTTAAATTATACTTATTGACGGGTATTACCCGCTCTTTATAGTTTTTTCCTTTTCTGACGTAAATACGCCCTTTTTCAAACAAGATGTCTTCGGTATTGATATGCACGGCTTCGTTACGCCTTAATCCGCAACTATATAACAAAACCAATATCGCCTTATCTCGCAGTTGAAAATGTTCTGCCATGTGCGAGAAATTACAGGCTTCAAAAAGTTCTTTGACTTCTTCTTGTGTAAGGATAACTTTGTTTTCTTGGTAATTGGTTTTTTCTCCTTTTAAATGCACACCAAATTTGATATTCGATTTGTGTTCTTTGAGATATTTTAAAAAGAGTTTTAATGCTTGTTCATGTTTGTTTAAAAAAGCCTTGGAAATCCCACCACCACGTCGTTGGTTTGTTCTTTGTGATAAATGGTTGTAATAGTCTTTTACAAGTTGAGTAGTGATGAATGAAATATTTGAATATCCTTTGCACTCCAAGTAATAGAAAAACTCTTTTAAATGATTGGGAAGATTATACACCGTAGAAGAAGCATAACCCAATACAGATAACCATTCGGTATAGCTTTCTATAAGCGTGATAAAAGAGGTGCTTTTTAGTAGTAGTTTCTTCATTTTTATGCTGAACTTATTTCAGTATCTTTTTGTTGATTTTCTATTATTGGGTGTCGAGCCTCTCGACCTTGCTTGTATTTTAGCTTTTGTGGCGAAGTACTCACAACTGTTTGATTTATTGAGTTTTACCCTCGCCACTTCCCCAGTGGCGAACCCTGGCGCACCGAAGCTCGGCGTGGCAAGGTATTTTACTTTGTTTCATTACTTAAAGAGGTCTGCGACTCCATTTTTTCAATACAAAAATTAAGCGCAGAATTGATACTATTCTCCAATTCTTTAAACTCGTTAGTATCTATAATTTCATAAGTAAAAGAATCGCTGTCGATATCCTTTCTTCTTTTGATATAGCCCTCTTGTAATAACAAGAGCTGATATCTTCGTAAGGTGCTTTCTGCTATTCTAAATTCTTTTCTAATTTCCCTATTGGTAAATAAGGTGTCTCCTTTATTTTCTAAATACATTTTTAATTTCTCCAAGTAATTTCTTGTAGCTCCGTTTAGATTATCAGATTTACGAAGCAAGATTGGTTTTAGAATTTCATTTGCATATTTGATATCTTCTAACGTGGTCTCAATATATTCCTCTCCAGTTTGGAGGTCGAACTTCGACTGTCGCTGATACTGGTGATAGAATGTAATCACTTCAATAAATTGCAGATAATGGGCATTGGTTCTTCGTGGCTTAAATACTGCCCGTGGCAGAGACAAGTATAAGGCATATGGGTTTATCACTTTAACAGGTTTGAGTAATCGCTGTACATTGCGTAACAATTCTTCAGCTTTTAATTCTTCTTCAATATCTATCTTCCCTGCTGAAAGTTTTCTTTGATATTCCATAATGTGTTCGTCTTGCGCTTCGCTCTCATCAATATGGATTAAAAAACTACGATTCGCATTGTCTTCATAAATACTTTCTTGGGTAGTACATCCTGCAACAGATACAGGACCCTCAACTGTTAGGTTTTTAGTTTTTCCCTGTCCACCAATTCCCTTTTGTACTACAGACTTGGTAATACGTTTTTTAGTTTGTAATTCTCGTAATGGATAGAGTACATCTTCTGCACCGTCTAAATCTTCTATTAATATCAACTTATGTTTTAATTCTGTTCTTTTGAAGTAATAGAATGAATTGGCAGATAACGAAGTAAGGCTAAGCCTTTCTTCTTCGGGTATGAGTTCTGCAATTTTGGATTGCAGATGCGTTTTACCAGAGCCTGAACTTCCAAAAGAAATACAGTTTAAGGGATTGTTCATCTTTCTACTAGTAAAGATGAGATACATCAACAGACGGTTTCCGTCTTCTCCAATCACTCCAGATTGCCCGATTAACTTATTCGTCTTTTCTAATAGGTTTTTAGATTTCAAAAAATCAGATGCTGAACGACGTTCTTTTTTGGATAATAAATATTCCTCTGCTTCTTCGTTTTCGACTTGGTCTAATAGTTCTAATCGGTAGCTTTCTAATTCAGCAATCAGTTCTTGTAAGGCTCTTCTAATCTTTGAAGTTCCAACCTCTAAAAACTCTGCGAGTTTACGCACAAATTTCTCAACACTATTAGCGTTATATAAATCGATATTATTTCGGTAGGCGTGGAACTCATCCTCAATTCTATTGACCTTTAAGGTGACACGCATACGATCTAAACCAAAGGTTGTGAGTCCTCCTAGAATATGGAAGTCTAATAGTTCTGTTGTATATTTGAAATGGTTAGGATTGGTGGTATCAAAGTGATTCATTTGTTAGGTAACTTTTAAAAACATCATATTACACAAAAATATATTTCAAAAGTAAACTAATTTGTTTATATATAAAAATAAAACTTGTGTTTTTTGTTTTTATAATCAATTCTACCTATGTTTGCGGTAAATAATTGATAAAAAAACCTAAAATGGAGCCTACACAAGCACTTTTACTCGCCAACATTAAACGTATTCGAAAAGAAAAAGGACTCACGCAAAAGGACGTTGCTGAGGGTTGTGGGATGCTGGTGCCCACCTATTCACGTTTGGAGCGTGGTGGAAGCAATCCAAGTTTGGCTTCTATTGTTCGGATTGCGGATGCCTTGGGCATTGGAGTGATAGAATTATTTCAATCTTCAGAAATTAAAGATAAATCGGTGGCTCAAAAATTGTCTATGATTAATGAGCTTTCTGAATACAATAGAAATGTAGTGACCATTCTTTTGGATTCTATGATAGAGAAAGATCGTGTGGAGAAGTTGCAGGATGTGAAGATGAAATCTAGATTGGCGGAATTAGATAGAGTAAGAAGAAAATAATTATTGACATCTATAGTATCGTATTATTACCATTGTTTTTTTAAGTAGCTAGATATAGAAGCAATAGAGGTAAGCTCACACATTATTTTTACCATTTCATCATCTAAATCTTGAAATTCAAATCTTGCTTTATAGTCTGCACATCTATTGATTAGTAATGTATTCTCAATAAAATCATCAATAATTGTTTTAATTTCATTAAAGCTCTTGTTACTTATTTCATGCCATCTAGCACGAATCCAAAAAGCTTCTATATAACCATTTTTAATGTGAATGCTATTGACTTGTGTCGACATACCCAATGTTCTGAATAAATCAACCCATTCAGAAGATTTCATGGGAATAGAAAACTTTTCTGGAAATAGTAAAGGAAATAATTCAACAACCAAAATATCCCCTTTTACACTAAGTGTATTTTGAAGTTGATACATATATTTTGCTATTTCTTCTGGTTGAATTTCATGCAGTACATTCACAAAAAGGGTTAAATCAATCGTTTGTTCAATTTGTAAAATATCAGTGATAATTTTAACATTTTCAATTCCCAATAATTCAATTTCTTTTTTTAATACTTCTGCTTCAGGGTCCAACAAAAACCAATTCACGCTTTCAAAAACAATTTTAGAATTAATTTTAATCAGTTCTTTCAAAATTCGTCCACTTCCAGCTCCAATCTCTAATACATTGATTGTTTTTTGTTGTGTTAGAATAGCTTGCAAATACTGGTAAATTTTTTCGGATTGAATATCTGGTTTTTTGGTAAGCTTACTATCGACAACATCATAGTGAAATAATTTTTTAAAAATCTCTACAATTTTTGTATTTAAATTATTGAGTGTCGCTGAAGATAACTTGAGCAATTGTGAATCAAATCCATCAAATAATTTATAGGTATATGCCAATTTATCGATATTCTTACTTAATTCGAATGCTTTACGAAATGGAGGTTTATTCGAATTTCGATTTTTCTTTTTCACAACTTGATTTTCTATATTTGATGGAGTATTGGTAGCTTCTAAATACCAAACGCGATCTACATATTTTGAAAAGATAATGTGCGGATGATGAGTTGAAATAATCGATTGAGGAACTAACTTTTTTACATAGTCAAAAAAGAAAGAAATATACTGTGGGTGCAAGTGATTTTCAATTTCATCGAAAATAAAAATTGTTGGTTTATTATAATGAAGCATTAACATCGTAACAAACAATACTTTCTGTCCATTGCTCCAATTTGAAAACCCTAATGTTGTATGCTCATTATATACCAGATATAATTCAAAATTATCTTGCCCTTTACTATCTTTTTTCTTTCCCAAATAGAGCTCTCCCTCAACAATTTGATTGAACTGTTTTACCAAATTGTTATCTCCACTGATCTTATATAGAGAATTGATATCTAAAAAAGTATATGTTTTAGTTCTATATGCATCAGAATTATGCCATTGCTCTTCGTCAAAATAAATAGAATCTATATGAAGCAATGTCTCTTTTACAATATCGTTCAACCCATTTTTTAAAATCAAAAAATTAATATCTGAACGTATTGAAGAGGCGGCTTTCTTCCTAAAATTACTATCTCTTATTACAGAAATTGAGTTGGCAAAACGTATGTACTTAAAAATCTCATCAATAAACAGAATACGTTCTAACCTTTGTTTGTAATTAGTAATGAACATATCAACATCATCTTCCGTGATTTTTTGTTGAGTGTAAGACTCTTTTCTATCGATTTTTTTATTGTGATTTACAATACAACGACTTATTCTGTTCAACAAATACGATTTCCCTGTTCTGTTTTTACCACAAATTATTGAAATGGTCTGTTTTTGATGAAGTGATGGAATCGCAAAATCTAATTTCCTTTCTGAAACATCAACAAGATGCTTTCCATAAAATCGTATCGAGCTAATATAATTCATTTCATTTTTTTTGAAAGATACTAAAAAACGCCTGAATTCAGGCGTTTTCATATTACGATAACTTGTATATTCCTCTGATAGATTTCTCAAATAAATCTTCAAAACCTCTTTGTTGTTGTGTATTCTTAAATCTATAATTTTTTAAATTAACCAACAAAAGATTTTCCTGGTTACCTATTAGGTCAACCTGAATCTTTAATAACATAAAGATGGTCTCAAGAAGCGATAAAGATACATTCGAGTTCTCTTTTGTTATCATGAATTCATCTAAATTTAAGTAACTGTTTTTAAGCTTGCTTTCTTGTACTGTATAAAATTCAAAAGCATCTATTTGTGAGCAATATCTTTTAATTTTTCCAAGATAGAATGTAACCTCTTTGTCAAAAATTATTTTGATTTTTTTATTGTGAATATATGATATTGATACTCCTTTATGTAAATATTGGGATTCAAAATCTTTTAAATTACGGAAGTTCTTTTTCTGTATCGTAATACTTTGAATTCTAAGATTTAATTCCATTGTAAAATATATTGATTTATATAAATTATCAATAAAAAAATGAGTCAGTCAAAGCAGTTATCCACTATCAAAATGATACTTTTTAAGTAGCATTTTACTGTTTTTTTAGAATGTTCTTTTTTACAATTCCTTATACGAATTAAGTTGTTATTCCCTGTCTTACATAGAGCTATCAAATAAGGACTTCGACATTACTCTATCATCACTTTTTCGCAAGGATTGGCTTCTTTCAGAATTCCTCCTTGTCAAAAAAGATGAGTAATGGAGTTTTTGATGTCAACGTATTATTCGCTTAACCTATATATAATACTATGACTAACTTAGAACTTAAAAATACTTTACAAGCAATTGCAAAACAACAAGAAAATTCTATTGAAAAACAAGTAGCAATTGAAGCTCTTGAATATGATGAAATTAAAAATTTTTTTTTAGATTTGATGAATCACGGTTGTATTACTGGAATGATTAGTTCTTTAATCTATTATCAAGACACGCATAAATTCTTTGACACTCACTATTCTCAAATTGAAGAATTACGTTCTTACTTTGAAGATGAAATGGGTGGTAAAATCAAAATCATAGGTGATTTAAAAAACACATTAGCTTGGTTTGGATTTGAAGAAACTACATACAAAATGGCACAAGAATTAGGACTTGAATTGTAAGTTTTTTTTATTAATTCACTTAAAATCATCTTTTAAAAAGATGATTTTTTTATGTCCTTGAGAACAAAAATTATCTTTATCTACTTCTACCATGTAAGCATTTAAAGACAATTTTAGCCTGTCTAAAGTCGCCCTTACCATTTGGGCTTTTTAGACAGAGGGTTACGATGACGAAAATCAGAATAACATAGTAATTCCTTTTTCGACATCGTAAGCAAGATTGCAAGTTTTATTGAAACTATCGTTATCCATAAAACTTGCCTCTGGTTGAGGGAAAAGCATTTCCCTCAAACTCCCTTTCTTACCATCGTGTGAATAGAAAAATAGAATCTTATTTTTAAAATTCTATATCGTTGGATTTGTCTAAATCTTGCTGTTGATTCATTTGTTGAAATGATACAAATCGTTCTTGGGTTTTGTCTCTGAGTAAAAGTAATTGTGGGTCAATTCCCAAGCTATGTTTTAGTCTGTATTTTCGTTTTCCGAAATAAACGCCTGTTAATTTTGAATTGCGATGGTAGGTTTGAATATTGGCTTTTAAAAGCAAGTTTTCAAACTGCTGAATTGAATTCGATTTTTGAAAAATATCCTGAACTTTTTCAAATAGTATATCCTTATCAGATGGCATTGCCATCCTTTTTTTAAGTTGACTTTCTTTTTCAGAATAGGCTTTGGTCAATTCTTTTTTTTTAAACCATGGCGTACAATACTATCTTCTAAAAATGGATAGGTTTGTATCTGATAGGCTTGTAATTGTGATTTGATATCAGCCAAACGACTTTTAGAAATTCTCGAACTTTTATAGTTAGTAGTGCGGATTCCTGAAAAAACTAAGTGTGCGTGCCAATTTTTATTTTTTTCAAAATGCATTGCTCCAGCACAAAGCATTTGACCATTGGTACGCATCTTAATATATCTACCAACTAAATCTTTAAGAATGGATCTTGTGAGGTGTTTAGTTGATAGGTCTGAAAAAGAGACCACTTCGTGATAGGCCACTACAGATTTGTTGCCATAATGTGATTTCCTATTGGCTTCTAAATCCTCAAATTGTTTTGCCCATTTGTCTTTATCATATCCACGAAGATGCTGTTTGAAAATAAGTTGTTGACCCTTTGGGTCTTCCAATGACTTACGACCATCAAAGATATATTTAATCAGCTTTCTTGCCGCTTTTTTATTTCCTGTATGACTGATGCTTTTGATGATCAAAATTCTTGATTTAATATGGTTTCTAATTGTCTGAAAAGCCGGAGTAATTCTTGATAACTATTAGATAACTCTGGGTAACTATTCTCAAAGGCTAATTCTTCTACAATATCAAAGCCAAGGGAGAATAATTGTTTGATTTCTGTTATCTTTTTTGATGCCGTGATGTTTGTTGAATGCAAAGAATTGGTTTCTGCATATAAGAGTGCAATATCTTTTAAAAAGCCTGCTAATTTTTTTCCATGTTCAAGTGCCAGTTTTTCCAATACTACTTTTTCTTTTTTAGAAAACGAAATACTAACATTGGTATGAGTACTGTGATAGCGATGCTTTTGATACTGCTGCAAATATAACTTTCGATATTCTTTTCGTGCATTTTCTATGTCTTGAGCAGTTCCCCATTCAAGTACACCCATAGCATCTAAATAGGCTTGAACATTGTTGTATGGAAAGTCTGTTGTTTTCATTTTAATTTCTTACGGAGAAATGGTTTAGAGTTCTATATCTTGGTCCCTAGCATTGTCTTTTTCTTGAGTATTTAAATCTTGAAATCGTTGCTTGCTAATCAGCTCTTTAAAAGTAATCTCATCAAAATGGATATCCCTTTCTATGGGTAGTCCAAAAGGTGGTGGTTTTAGAGCCTCTAACTCTGTAACAGAGAATGTTCCCCATTCATCAACATACATTCCAGTAACATAGCCATAAGCTATTTTTATCTCTGGGTCGTACTCACTTGCGTACCAAGTCTGAGAACCACAAGGATTAAAGAATTTTGCAATAAATATTGGATTTTCTACTTCATCTTGATTTCCAACTTCTTTAAATCGTTCTAATAATTCTGGTGTTATTAATTTCATATCTTTCTTTTTTTAGTAGTTTATATCTATGGAGTTTTCTGTTTCTAAGGGCTGTATTTCTAGTGCTGTAAATCGCTCTTGTGCTTTTTTCTGATAAATTGCTCTTTGTACAGCACGATTTTGTTCACGTTCCTCTGCCAACTTCTGCTTGCTTTTCTTTGACAGTTTTAGTTTTGGTTTCGTTTTTCTGATTTGAGGTTTTTCTATCCATCTCTCTAATTTCTTTTCAGAGGCTATCCATAATCGCAACAAACCATGTTCTGCAACTGCTAATATTTTACCTATATCAAAATGTGCTACTTTCTTTGTTTTCATTATTCAGCTTTTTTTGTTTTTGATGATTTTCTTTGAGCAATTGTTCGATGCGATACAATCGTTCTTCAACAGCTCTCTTGGAGTTTCTGTTTTGAAGTTCTACGCATTTCAATAGGCTTGCAAAAACAATACAGACCAACAGCACCTTTGCGTTTTTCATCCACCTTTTGTTTTTAGAAAGCGTCCTTTTAAGCTTTTCCATCAGATGCATTTTTATTGAGTTTCATCACATCTTTTATCAATTCATCAATTGGCAGGAGTTCTGGCATTGGGTTGTTGGTTTGAATCTCTGGTGCAGGAATTTCAGCTCGTTTTCTCAAAAACCGATCTTGATAAAAAGCTTTGATACGTTTCAAGCAAATAGGACGTTCCTCGCTGGTGATTAAAAAGCCACCCTCTTTTGTATGCTGATACATCACTTCTTCAGGGGTCATGACTTCCCTTGTAAGCGTTTTACCCTCTTTTTCGTAAGAATACCTACCAAGAGACTTGCTAATATGGGTGGCAGTATCTAAATCTTGTTTTCCTAAATACAAGACAGTTCCTGTATTGGTTCTTAAGGTCGTAGCGCCCTCTTTTCCATATAAATTGATGCATTGGCTGTAGGACTGATAACCAAAGATTCCAAACGATTTAAACTTACGTATTTGACTGGAAATGAAAGGAATAAACCCCTTGTCAGTGGTAGATACTGCTGACATTTCATCTGCAAAAAAAGCAATGGGAAGTTCTTCTTTGGTGGGTACACCTGATTTCATAATGAAATCAAACCACGCTTTTAGGAATAAAGAGTTCAACCCTTTTAATCGTTTTTGGGCGGTAATAGAACTCTGTATCCAGAGTATTTTTTTCTCATACCGAAAAGATTCCATTACAAGAGAAGTAGAGGAAGTGGTGCGTATCACATCCTCATCTTGCCAAAGTACCAACACAGATAAAACATTAGACAGTACACTGTTTAAAAACTTGGCATCATTGGCTAAAAATGCTTTGAAATTGCTGTATAATAAATCGTCAGCAAATACAGAAATGAGTGCCTTAAGTTTTGTGGGTTCTCCTTGTAACACAACGATTAGGTATCTGACATTGTACAAGTTTACATATCCTCTTAACCCTGTGATGTACTCAATACGTTTTAAAAGCAAAATACAGTAACTAATCACAGAAGCAGACAAATTGTTCCAAATTGGATCTTTACTTCCTCCATCTGGGGTATGACTTGCTACCAAATCAACCGAAAATCGATGCACATCTTCTGTTTTTAAATCTTCCAAAGGATTCCAGGTAACAGAAGAGGCATCCGCCTTGGAGAAATTAATGACAGATTGTTCATCTAATACTTGTTCTATATAACCTCCTGTAGTGTTTCTTAATTCTTCTGCCAAGTCCAAACAAACAATTGACATTGGAGTTAGTTCACTTAGAGAAAGTAAGTTTTGGAGGTAAATTTTTGTGGATTTACCAACTCCAGTTTTACCAAGTAAAAGCATACCGCCTTTCATCATTTGGGCTAAACTCACAAAACGATTGCCAATTTTAAGTCCATTGCCTTTGGAATGTTTGCGTTTTAAAACTTTGTCTGCATCTCCCAAGCTCCCATTATAACTATGGTCTTTTTCAAAGAGATTTTCAATGCCATCAAAGAGCATTGTTAGGGGGTCTAATAGTGCATCTATAATTTTTTTCATTTGAATTGTTTTATTTAATAAATCAAATAGTATTTCTACCTAATGTCCATTATGGACTGGACTAATCAATAAACTTTTCACTGATTTTTGCCAGTATTTTTGAGATTCCCTCTGTGATTCTTGAGAGCATATAAACGCCCATCATTAAGAGTTTAAATACAGCAGAGAATATCTGCTGTAGGGTTCTAAAAAATGTTTTTGCTTTACTCATATCGGTTAGTTTAAATTGGCAACAAACTTGATACGAATCCCCAATTTTGAAAATAACTGAGCGTACAGTTGTTTTAATTTCTGAAAGCCTTCATCTTGTTCAATTGTTTTTGGCTGAAAAACCACAACAACTTCAATGGCATTCGTTGGTTTAATCCCTTTGGACTTCTCTAAAAAAAGTGCAAGTACCTTTTCCTGTTCCCCTTCTAATAATTGCAAATCAGCTACTCTAAAAACAGAGAAAAAGCGACTGTTTTCTTGTAAATCTGAAAACAGATAAACAGTTGTATTACTGTTTGTTATTTTTTGTAGTACTCGTAATTCTTCCACAAGAGGTAACCAAATAGAAGAATATTTGTGTCCTTTCGTTTCTTTTGATTTTTGTAGTATGTTTTTAATCTCATTTTGAAACCCAGTCACCAATTCTTGACGTTCCAATTCATTGCCTAACAATGCTTGTTCTGATGGAATACCTACTTGTTGACGTGTATTGTGCATCAAGCTATTAATCCTACCATAGCGAAAATTGGCAGATTGCCATAAGTTGGTGTCAAAATTGTAGCAGCTTTGAATTTTAGTTGCATCAGGCTTAGCAATAAAATCAATTTCTGTAGTATCTTCTAATACCGAAACAATACGTGTTTTGTCTTCTGAAGTGGTGCAGGCTGATACCATCAGCCCAAACACCAGTATGTAAATATTTAGTTTCATCTTGTTTGTGATTTATAGATTAAACCCTTTATAGAATGAGGGTAATTGCTGTATGGGTTCTTTAAAAAACAAAGGTGTTTTCCCATCACTTCTGTGTATGGCATTGGTGCTGTAAAAAGTATGTTGGCTCTCTTCAAATAAGCGTTGGATTAATTCTTGTAGGTCTTGTGCATATAGTTGAATTTTCTGACGTGCCAATTCTGATTGGGATTGAACCAAACGAATCGTTTCTTTTTCTTGCTTTAAATGATTTACTGCTCTGGTTAGAATCTCCACTTCCCCTTTTACAATCTTCCATTTGTCTATGATTTTTTGTTCTACAGGAGATAGTTTCTTTTGAAAAACTGTAATTACAGATGCTGCAAAAAAGAATAAGTTCAAACAAGCAAAGTAAATTGGTTTTACCCCCTCTGAATTACTTAGTACTCCACTAGAGAATTGTGTCGCTCTAAACATTCCTAGTACATAGAATAATAGAAAAGCAGCTAAAAAAGTACCGCCTAGAATTAAGCGTTTTTGAAATGAATTTTTTCCTTTGCTTGTGATATTTTGAATTTGCTCGCTCACGAAAAATATCGCCCCACCGATTCCTATGCCGACTATATATGATGTAAGCATGTTATAACCCATCGCCATAAGCGCCACCGATGAAATAGCAACATCAACCAAACAGATAAACAGCAAGAAAATTCGTATGAGTTTATAGCGTTTGTCTTTTTTAATCAAAGAATTGTCACATTCTTCTAATTGACGTTCTTTGATACGCAATTCTTTTTCTTTTTTCTCCAATTCCTTATCTAAGGCTTCCTTTTTCTCTTTGGCGATTTCACGCTCTGAAACAATATGATAGGATTCTATCTCTGGACCTATTTCTTTTTTGGCTTTGGCAATCATCTTGGCGTATGACGCTCTAATTACTTTCGTATACACATCCACATCGCAAGCTGGCTCTGGTTTGTTCATCGCCCCTAAGTCTTTTGCTAAGGGGATGGATATCTCATTTTTAATCGCTTCGTGTTCTTGATGTAATTCTTTTTCTAACTGTTCTTTCTGAAACATAAAACTCAGGACTTCTGTAGTTTTGTTTCCATTGTTCTTTTCTGGTTTTTTACCTAATAATTTCATTGTATTTATTTTTAATTGTTATGTGAATACTTTATTTAATTGGTTTAAAGCACAAGGAGTTTTACCTCCTTGTGTTTGATGTACTTACTTTAGTTTGAAAGTGAACCCTGAATTACCATCTTCTAATACTTCTGGATTTCTATAACAGTCCATCATAATGATTTGAATGTCATCGTAGCTCGCTCCAAAAAGGTATTTCCCGTAAGATTTCAGATGTTTTGTAGACATAGATTGGCGCAGTTCTGAACAGATGGAAAAGAACGTATCTTTTGCATTTGCATCTAATTGATTTTGCTTCCATTTATTAAGGTTTGTAACAAATCGTTTTGCTAAATCTTTGCCTTTTCCGTTGGTGAAAATTTCTTGGTATTGAAAAAAGTAATAACAATGCTCTGCTAGTTTTATAAGTGGAATATCCATCTCTAGAAATTTTAAAAGATGGTTGATAAACTTTACAGGAAATGATTTTCGCATCGCAGTCATTCTCCCTCCAAGAGTGATTAATTCTTCCTTGAGTTTTACCTCTTGTATATCTACCCAGTGTGCTAATCTAAATTTTGGAATCGTACTTCCAAAAGTTATAGTTATTGCTTGGTTGGTATGCTGATACTCCTTTTTAAATGGTGTAAAGAATGCATCATTATCTGCAATAAATTGCTCCATTTTTCTTTTTGCTCGTCGTTCTGTTCTTGTCATAATTCTATTTTTCATCTTGTTTGTGTTTAGTATTAATATTCTGTTGTTTTGTAATCCACCATTGCTGTAAAAGTGAATTCATCTCTAAGTGTCTTGACATAGAAATCGTATGATGGTTTTGTATTTTTGTGTTTGTTTTCATTTATGTATTGTTTTAAAATTGGAAATAGAAAAGCACTCCCCAAATGTGGGAAGTGCTTGTTTACATTTATGCCTGCAACTGCTGTTGCAACCATAAGAAGCTGTCATTTGAATTATCTATAGATAAAGCTCTGTCTGTTATTGATTTTGCTTTCTTTAAAAGCCAAGGCTTGCGTTCCTCGTCCCATACGATTTTGGCTAATTGGAACTTGGTGTAGGCTCTGCTGTAGAAAATTTTAAACTCTGTAACTTTTACATCGTGATCGAATGCATACTGCATCAAGTCATCATAAAAATCATTAGCGGTCTCTAAGTTTTCTACATCTTTTGTTATTCTATAGGTGTAAGTAAAGTATCTACCATATAAATATAAGTAAGTAACTTTATGGTCTGGGTCTAACTCATCTGAATCTAAATCGTTCAGCATTTGGTAACCTATATGTCTATAGGTTGTTGATTTGATTAACAATTCGATGGCTGAGAGACATAAATCTGTCTCTTTGTAGTTTTTTGTTTTTTGTTCTGGAGTTTTAAAATTTTCCATACGTGGTTCATTTAAAGGTTAAACTTTGTTTGATGAACCACTAAAAATTTACTTGACTTATTCTAACACAAATGATATATATGTGTTGATTCAATTTAGAAATTGAATTCTTTAATTGAATAAGTTGAGATAGAAATGTGGTTCATATCTCGGCGATTTTACGGCTCACCTATTGGCGTAGGTGAGCTTTTTTCGCTTTTGATACTGCAATTTTAACGCTTGATTCTAAAGATTTTAAGGATTCAAAACGGATTCGTTAAGGAAAGAAAACGGAAAGACGGATTTCAAGCGAATGAAGAAAAACCTTATCTTTATTGCATGGATAAGAAAGAATCTGCTGGCGCAAAATTCTCAATTTCTGATTGGGAATTATTTAATAAAAGCTTAAATCCAAAGAAAATTAAAAAATTTTCAATTGGAATTGCTTCACAAAAAGCAGTGGAGAATATGACTTCTCGAGTTATCAATAAAGGTAATATTACTGAAAAATCTTTTGCAATTGACGCCCCGTATAGTGAAAGCACAGTAAGAAAATGTGTTACTTCAAAAGTGCTAACTCAATCAGCTTTTCATGGCATTTTATGTCTGTTTTTTCACAGTTTTGAAAAAGACAGTAAATACGATATTTATTATAATTCTAAATCTATTTCTGATTTTTTTAATTCAATTACTTTAATTGATAGTGAACAAGGGAGTGTTAAAAGATTTAGAGATTTTTTTGCTCAATTAGAAATACCTGAAAAATTTGGAGATGGATATGAAATTATAATTGATGAGGAATGGAATTTTGATTTTCAAGAAATAGATAATGAATATTCAAAAACGGAAATCACACCAAAAGACTTCAAGGAAGAAGTTTCTTTTTTAGGAAAAACTTTTGAAAGATTTATAACCAATAGAATCAATTTTAAAAATTTTGTTTTAAGTAATTGGAGATATATTACTGTATTAGTTTTAATAGGTATTACTGGATTTTTAATACTTAAAGAATATTCTTTAAAACCAATAAAAATCATTAAAGATGAAAACACCTATGTGTCATCAAAAAACAAAAATACTTTATCTAAAAAATATGGTAATTCTAAGCAAATATTTCCTAAATCAAAGAGTAAAGATTCATTATATATTTTAATAACCAGATTTGAAGAATTTAAAAGAGATACTATTAATGAAAATAATTGTGTAGGGTTTAGTATTAGTAATAAAATAGACCAACTAATTCATTTCAAAAAACTACCTATTAAATATGTTTATAATGAAGACATTGTACCTCCAAGAAAAATAGAAGATGCTACTAAAATACAACTAGCAAATAATGCAGATATTTTGATATGGGGGTTTAGTGCAAATTTCAAAGAAGATTGTGGAATTGGAGAAATTTGTTTTATGAGTTCGCCATCAGAAAATATGATAGATATTGCTGGTGGAAAATTTGTTAGTCCTGAAAAATTAAATATTGATTACACAGCATTTGACAGTATCGAAATGCAAGAGAAAGGTGCAGAATTACATATCAATGGTTTTGTATTTGAAAGCTGGTTATCAAATATGATATTTTTAAAAACTCAAAAGAAAAAACCTGCCTTTTTCATTATCAACCAAAATTTGAAACCAGTAGAGATATCAAATGAATATTCCGTTCGATCAAATTTATATCAAAATATTGGATTGATAGAAAGAGCAATTGAAGACTTAGATAGTGCTATTAATTTAACTCCAAAAAATGCAATAGTAATATTAAAAAGAGCGAGACTTTATTTAAGTCAAAATAAATTTATTTTAGCGGAAAAAGATTATACTGAAGCTATAAAAGTTGATCCATTAAATCCTAACAGATATGAAGAGAGAGCAAAATTTTATAGAAGAATTGATAAAAATAATTTCGCAGAAGAAGATTATACGAAAGCAATCAAAGTAGACCCTTCAAATCCTGATAGATATGAAGATAGGGGAAAATTTTATAGAAGAATCAATAAATATCACTTAGCGGAAAAAGATTACTCCAAAGCAATCAATACAGACTCGTTAAATGCAGATAGGTATGAGGATAGGGGAAAATTTTATTACAGAATTGGTAAGTATGATTTAGCAGAAAAAGATTATTCAAAGGCAATTGAGAAAGATTCTTTAAATCCAGATAGATATGAAGATAGGGCGAAATTTTATCACAGAATTAAAAATGATTTTTTAGCAGAAAGAGATAACTTAAAAGCAATTGAACTTGATCCAAAAAACTCAAATAATCATTCATTTAGATCGAGACTTTATGAAAAATCTAAATATGATTTGGCTGAAAAGGAATACTCAAAAGCTATAAAACTAGAACCATTAAATTATCAAAAATATTTAGATAGAGCTAATTTTTATATTAAACAGAGAAACTTTTATGAAGCTGAAAAAGATTTTACAAAAATAATTGAACTAAATCCAAAAGATATTGAGGGCTATCTATTTAGGGCTCAATTCTATCAAAAACATAAAGTAGGAAAATTTAAACTTGCTAAAAAAGATTTATGCAAAGTAATAGAATTAAATCCAAATTATATTCCAGCTTATTTCTTAAGAGCTAAAACTTATCAAAGAATTTCTAATAATAAAAATAGTGAAAATTATAATTTAGCGAAAAAAGATTTAGAAAAAGCCACTCTATTAGACACGACTTTATTTTTTAGAAAAAAAATAACTTCTATTTTAAAATCAATAAATATAAATAGAAAATTCCCTAAAAACATTAATTCATTATTAAATAAAGGGAGGCAAAGTATACAATCAAAGAATTTTGATAAAGCAGAAAAATATTTTAATGAAGTTTTATCTTTAGATTCAACTATTATTACAGCTCAAATTAATAGGGCGCGAGTTTATTTTTTTCAGAAAAAATATAAAACTTCTCAAGATGAATTATTAAAAATCATAAATAAAGATTCATCTTTTAGTAGTTCCTATGGGACACTAGGGCAAGTTTATCTAAAACAAAAAAAATATGAAAAAGCTATAGTTAACTTTTCAAAATCTATTTTGATTAATGATAATAAAGCTTATACATACAACCTTAGAGGTATTTGTTTGGATAAATTAGGTTATTATAAAAAAGCAGCTTTAGATTATAAAAAAGCAAAATCACTAAATCCCTCTTATTATGGATATTCTATTAATTTATTAAGATCTTATTTAATTTACCAATATTGGTACTATACTTTAATATTTATAATGGCTATTTCTACAAGCATTTATTTTTATAAAAAAAGAAAATAATTATAAAATATATTTTAAAAGCTTCAGCTTTTATCTATCAAAAACAAAAAGACAGCCTATATATTCCAGCTATCTCTTTGCATTTGTTTGCGTTGTTGTTCGTATTTAATTTGTTCCATTCTAATATGGTCAGGAATTTTTTCTTTTGCGGTATACTTTGGTAAAGAAATTTCTTTTGTAGAACGCATAAAATTCGTTGGTTTTTCTTTTGTTTTTTCGTTGTAAAACGTAGTTTTTTCAGAGTTATCCAGTACAAGGGAGTAGTAGACTCTCTTGGCTTTTTTACGTGTAAATGGGTCTGTTAAATCGTTGTTTAAATAATCTGTTACTTTGATGAGCTGTTTGTCTAACAGTTCCTGGATTCCATTGGTCACACTTCTGTTGGAGAGTCCTGCCTTTTCAAACTGAGAATGTGATATCCAGTCTTTCTGCTTTACATTTCTATTTTCATCACGCCACCCTAAAAGGTTTCTGATAATTTTTAAATAGACTCTGATAGCAGAACCGCTTAAGTCTCCAATCTGTGCATCAAAAAAAGCATTGGGAACAGGCGTCGTATGGTTAAGCCTCATGGGTTCCAAAGTCGATTACTGGTAAAGATTCATTATGATTTGGGAAAATCATAAAGTCCGTATTGGGTTGATGGTATAGTTGCAAAAACCAACCTCCGTTTTCGGTGACTTTTACAGTTCCTACTTTGTGATAAATCTTTTTATCAGTGGCATTGCCATTTCCAATCGTCTTACGAGTAACTACGTTATAAAATTTAGTCATACTAAAATTAAATTGTTATGTACTCTAACCTTAGGGTTTCCCCAATACAAGGATATTTTTACTGTAATTGATGTCGTGTAAAGGGTATTTTACGACGTTAAATCTCTATTTTTTAAAGGGCTTTATGCCCTAACGTGGTGGAGTTAACTGGTTATAACCGATTACAACAACAAAGGTGTAAATTAAATATAAAGGATAAACTTTATAAAGTATTACAGTATTGGTATCATTATATTCATAGTTAGAAAGTACTGCTTGTAATTATACACAACTATAATAAAAAAACAATCCGTTAAAGACTGTTTTGATTTGTTTACGCTAATTGTAGTTCTTTGCTTGTTGTAAATGTATTCAAATACCTACGAGCCACATCTTCATATCGCTTTTTAGAGAGTTGCATATACTGGAAGCTCGATTCTGGTTTTACGTGTCTGAGTAATGCACTCACATCACGAACACTTCCTCCTTGATCTAAAATATAATTGGCTTTTCCATGTCGAAAACTATGTGGAGTAATGTTTTTACCAAGCATTGCCATATCTGAGAGTTCAGTAATCCATCGTTGTACACTCCTTGGGGTGAAGACGTTTTTGGTTTTAGGGTTAATCAGCAGTAAATTCGATTCACAATCCATACAAGCACGCATACCTAAATATCGATTCATAAGTTCGTCAGTATCTGCTCCCCAAATTACCAAATTGTAGCGCATACTTTTTCGAGTTCTTACTTTTGCGGTTCTTAGTCCATCAGTTCCCTGTTCTCCAATATCAGAAATTTTGATATCTAACAGTTCGCTCAATCGCATTCCTGTATCCCAAAGCAAATGAATAATCAATTTCTTTTGTAAGTCTTGCAAATGATTTACTTCCAATAAATCGCTCATATCTTCCAAATCATCTTTAGTTACGATATCTTTATCTGCACTAATAAAACGAATCGGAATAATTTCTTTAGGATTGAATCCTGTTTTTCCTCTACCATGCCAAAACCAAAAGAAATTTTTCAACACTCTTGCAGAATATGCAATGGTGTTTAAACTGTATTTTTCTTCCAAACTTCTGTGAAATGCGACAATATCATCTCCATTAATTTCGTCTAATTTATCTTTTGGGGCTATAAACGCTTTGAACTGTAATAGTCTGTTTTCATAGCGTGTGTATGCCCAATTGGTATGTGTCTGTTTCCATTCTAAATAAACCTGTATAGCTTTTTCAATATTCATGTCATAAAAGACCCGCCAAAAGGAAATCTAGCGGGTCTTTTATATACCCAAGGTCGTAGGACGACAGCCAAAGTATTAAAATGAAAACACTTTAATAAAAAGACCGTGGTTCTGACCACTTAGGTAGATAAATAAACGCGCGTTGTTTCCTTTAATCTGTTTAAAAATAAACAGACGAGGCTTTCGCCCAACGGGGTTTCTTCATATTTAATTTACGGTTAAAAGTATAATTCATAATCTTAAATTTAGCAAGGTAACGCAGTTACTTTTTTACTAAAAAAACCTTAATGCTTCCCTGTTCCATTTGTGCTATAATAGTAGTAAATAGAACGTAAAAAAGTTTCTCATTAAGAATTTTCAAACAGTACCACAGATTTAAAATAAAGCAAGTTCTTTTCACAAGTCCAAATACTGGACTGTACAATTTTATATTTATCCTTCTTCACCCTAATCCCTTTTATGCAATGGCAAGACTATCGTTTGTATGACATCAGTTATTTTGCCAAATCTAATTTTAGAAGTGCAGGACAAACATTCGGCATCAAACAGTCAGACCGACTATTTCATTTCTATTGTTTTGGAAAGAGTGGAAGTGGTAAAACTTCCCTACTCAAAAAATTGATGGACACTGATATTAGAGCCAATCGTGGATTTACCTTTTTAGATGTACACGGAGATGCCTCTCGTGAAATGGTTTTAAAACTACAACACAACTATACAAATCGTGAGTTTATCTACTTTGATGTGACCAATCCGAATTTGGATATTGGTTACAATCCATTGAGAAAAGTATCTTTTTCAAAAAGATCATTAGTGGCTTCGAACATCTTGGAAATTTTCCAACGGAATTGGAAATCCGCCTGGGGAATGAAAATGGAACATATCTTACGAATGATTTTGCTTACCCTATTGGACCAGCCCAAAGCACAGCTTTCGGACATCCTAAAACTATTATATGAGAAATCATATCAACAAGAGTGTTTACCCAATATCACATCTCTGGCGATTCGCCAGTTTTGGGAATCTGAATTTCCAAAATACAAGCCC
Organism: Polaribacter sp. 2305UL8-11; assembly: GCF_058147165.1. Lineage (NCBI taxonomy): Bacteria > Pseudomonadati > Bacteroidota > Flavobacteriia > Flavobacteriales > Flavobacteriaceae > Polaribacter > Polaribacter sp. 2305UL8-11. Next base: position 90,109 of record NZ_JBYVJW010000016.1, read on the forward strand.
AATGACCTTTTGCCCATTATGAACAAATTAGGTGGTTTCTTAAGCCATTCTATTGTGCATAAAATCTTAATTGAGAATACAAATCAATTATCTCTTAGAAAGATAATTGATGACGGCACCATCTTGGTACTCAATTTAGCAAAAGGACAAGTAGGTTCAGATGTTGCCAATATTTTAGGTGGACTCTTACTAACCTCTTTAGCATCTGCATCTTTTTCAAGAATTGATATTTTAGAAAAAGACAGAACCCCTTATTTTTTATACATAGACGAGTTTCAAACGATTTCTGGAACAGAACTCATTGCAGAATTATTGGCACAGGTGCGTAAGTTCAAAATTGGGCTTATCCTCGCCAACCAATTCTTACATCAGCTCGATTCAGAAGTTCGAAATAGTGTGCTTGGGAACGTAGGTACTATTGTTGCCTTTCGTTTGGGAATTTCTGATGCCAATCTCATGGCTAAAGAATTCTATCCCATCTTTAAAGCTTCAGACTTCACTTCCCTTGCCAATCATTCCATCTATCTAAAATTGATGATTGATGGCAAACCCTCTGTACCCTTTAGTGCAGATACTATTCTATGAGTTGGCAGTAATACAGTCGCAGTATGCAGTCTCAGAATGCAGATGGTGAACTGAAAACTGATACTGCCAACTGAATACTAAAAACCATCAACCAAAAACGAACAACTAAAAACCAATAGAAATGAAAAAACAGTTGCCCTCAACACAGGTGTTGTCCTGTGCTGAAATTGAAATCCATTACAAACGCCCTTTATTCTCTACAATGCAAAGTATTGCATCTGCTGAAGATGTGAATGCCCTGTTACGAGCCTATATCCATCCTAATTTAATGGATGTAAAAGAATTCTTTTTTACTATTTTCCTCTCCAGAGCCAATACTGTTTTAGGTATTGCAACCATAGGAGTAGGAACTATTGATGGTGTACATGTAAACATTCGCGAGATATTTGAACTGACTTTACTCAGTCATGCCTCACAAATTATTGTGGCGCACAACCATCCCTCTGGGAAATTACAGCCCTCACAAAATGATAGAAAAATTACCGAAAAACTCAAACAAGGCTTGTCCTTGTTTGACGTAAAATTGTTAGATCATTTGATCCTGACTTCGGAAGATTATTTGTCTTTTACCAACGAGGGAGAACTTTAATTATCGATAACCTTATTACCCTATATGCCAAAGACCTGCATTTCCTATTATGGAGGCAAACAGAATTTAGTAAAAACCATACTTCCTTTAATTCCAGAACATAAAATATACACAGAAGCTTTCTTTGGGGGTGGTGCAATATTCTTTGCAAAACCGCCATCAGAAACAGAAGTGATTAATGACACCAATACTATGGTGGTTAATTTCTATGAAGTCGCTCGAAGCGACTTTCAAGCATTAAAAGAAAAAATTGAAGCTACCTTATTTTCAAGAGCGAGCTACACAGTTGCATTGGCTATCTATCGAATGCCTCATCTGTTTAACAAGTTGCAACAAGCTTGGGCGTTTTATATCGCCACGAATATGGGTTTCTCTTGTACCATTGGTTCTTGGGGTTATGACAAATACGGGAAGCGTGTCAAAGCTTTTATCAATAAGAAGATGCTCTTCAACCAAGAAATTCCAAGGCGCTTAGAAAGTTGCCAAGTAGAAGATAATGATGCGATTAAAGTTATTCAAAGTCGAGATGCAATAGATGCATTCCATTATGTGGACCCACCTTACTTTAATAGTGATATGGGGCATTATGGTGGATATACTGAAAATGATTTCAAGCAATTGTTAGAAACATTATCGAAGCTCAAAGGAAAATTTTTACTCAGCTCTTACCCCTCTGAAATTTTAGAAGCCTATTCTAAAAAATATGGATGGCATACGCTACGAATTGAGAAACCTCTTTCTGCCCAGAAAGCAGTTACTGGAAAACCCAGAGGACGGAAAATAGAAGTCTTAACGGCAAATTATCCGATTTCCTCAAATCAAATTACCTCATAAATTCAAACCATTTAAATTATACAAAATGACAATTAAAGAACAAAAAAGAGTACTGTATTTTTTAGAAGCCTTTCTAATCAATATTGAAAGTCAAGATGACAATCGTATAAGTAGTAAACTATCTTGTCTCTTTTCTAAGAAAGAATTGGTAGAAATCGTACTGTGGTTGTACACCAATTTTAAAGAAACGGATGTCATCCACAAAACTGATGCTGAACTCTTAACCTTAATTGGAGATGATGCAAACATTTTATCTTTTATCATCGAACAATGGAAAAAGAAAATGAGTAGCGTTCCTATACTTACGCAGGAACAAGTAGCTCAATATTTTGAAGAACTACAATTAGAATCTCATTATCTGAACCATAAAGCTGTCAAAGAATGGGATAATTATGATATCAGTAATTACTACAGCATATTACACAAACGAGGAAAGATTCGTCGTGCTTATGCCATTTTTACCGCAGATATAAAAGAAGTAGATAAACACCTTGTGACGACTCCGCCCTCTTTATTTTTTGACACCAAAGCCGAAGCAGAACAAGAGCTTATCAGCTTCTGCAAACAACAACAAACAGACCCAATGGATTATGTGATTCATTGGCTCTGGAGAATACAATAAACAAAATTACTAATCAGCGCTGATGCACAGCGCAAAAATTCAATAATTATGAGTAAATCAAGTATCGTGGATGTATTAATTGAAAACATTCAAACTGACCAAAATCTACTTCAAGAAGTAGATACAAAAATGAACAGCTTAAAGGACGAAAAGCAAGTAATTGTGAATCGTCTAAAAGAACAGCATAAAGACTTATCGGTCTTATCAAAATATGCTGATGAGATTCAACAAGCAAAAATTAAGGAATTGGGATTTGATGTTTCCGAGCCTCAAAAAAATGTGAATACTGTTGCCAATGTTGCCTTTGATTTAATCATCAAAGCCAAAGACAACCAGTTAACCAATAATGCTTGGTATGAGGGATATGTGAAAAGTGTTCCTAAGAATGAAGAAGCTTTAAAATATTCTGCTTTTAACATCAAATGTAGAACACTGTTTAATACGCAGAAGCTAATCCGAAAAAAAGGAACTGACCCTAAATCTTCTCGTGAAGACATCATTTCTCTAAACGGGCAGGTAAAACCTGCTGTTAAGGAAGATGAGAAGAAAACTTCTGATAGCTCTAAAACTAATAAAAAAGATGACAAATCTACTCAGACAACCAAATAAAGAAAAAGCCATCGATTTTGCTATATGGTTGAACTTTAAACATCGAGTGGATGGAAAACGCTTTGGAGTCATTCAAAGTGTGGAGGGAGATTTCATAATTGTATCTCCAGACCATCCTACGTTTATAGGAGAAGCTTTTGAAACTTTACCTGACCATTATGCTGATATGGATTATAAACATATCCGAAATATTGGAATGGATATTGACCCACTGCATCACTTTGCTGAAATAAAAGGAATGATATCTGTGATGGACGGAGAAATTTTACGCTTTATCCTAAAGTATAAAATTCCACTAAAAAAACTCATTCGTTATGAATTGGCTTGTCGTGGATATGACGAAAATCACCAATGGGTAGGTTTTGATAAGGCTGAAGATATTTGGCTGAAATAACAATTGAATACAACAAAGCACTCAATGATGTATTGAGTGCTTTTTTTATAACTAGAAGTTAAAAATAATTAATTCTTTATAAAAATACTTGAACTACCATCTTCAACTGTCATTTTTGTTCCCTCTATTTTAAATGGAATATTACCTGAGGAAGAGAAAGCAAATACACCATTTGTACCATCGAAGGTATACGTACCTGATTCAATAGTTCCCTCTCCAACATATTTAAAATCACTATCAGATATAAAAGCATAACTCTCGCCTTCATCATCTGCTGTTCCTAACCAAATGGTATTAAATAATTCTCCATCAAAAGGATTGTCTATTTCATCACTACTTGAACACGCATGTAATGTTACTATTGCAATAAGCATTATTATAATTTTTTTCATCTTTTTAAATTTTTATGATTTATATTTTTTACCATTTCTCGTCATTATCATTCCCTGCTGATACAATCTTATCTTGCACTCCTTTAATAGCATCTGGAAGTAGTTTATTCATTTTCTTAATGATTTTCTTATCACCAGTTACATCCAATTCTTTTTGTTTTGATAAAGAAGAAATGGCTTTTAAATACACAATGTTGTGAATCTTCCAACGTAACTTGTTTTCTTTGATGTCAAAAGTTTCTGTTAGAATTCCGTATTTGAATGTTCCCATTCTAAAATTGTAACGGATTACTATTTTTTCGTTTTCAATCTTTGATTGAATGACATCACTCTTAGGAATGTAATTATTCAGAATCCGTTTGTAAATTTCTTTGGGACTTGTATTGGGTATGTCAAATACTTGGACATATTCCCAACGTTTGGTTTTTTTGTTTTGACTTAATTTTTGTCCCAACACCGAAAAACTTAAAAAAAGTGCCAAAACAACTACTGTTTTTTTCATAAAGATTTGATTTTAATTGCCTTTGACTCTTTAAAAGGCAGTTATTATTAATGAGTCACAGCTAAAGTAGACAAACAATTTTAAAAATACTACTTATTAATGGTATTTTATAAGTAGTAACAAAATCAAAGTAACTATTCTTTATTTGTATATGGCAAATCAAGAAGACTTTATCAAAGAACAACAGGAAAGACTCGGAAAAAGATTCCGAGAATTACGAATAGCAAAAGGTTATACCAATTACGAACAATTTGCTTTTGAACATCGAATTCCAAGAGCTCAATATGGACGTTATGAAAATGGGAGTGACCTTCGTTTTAGCTCACTTGTGAAAATTCTAAAAGCAATGGATATTTCTTTGGAAGAGTTTTTTAAAGGGATGTAAAGAAAATCTGTATTTTTGTTATAAAAACCAATAGCTATGATTTCTGATGAAATTAAAAAACAAGTAGAAGCATACATCAACGATTATAATGAACATGTTAATGATGAGTTTGATGGATTAGCACCTTCTCAAATGCAAGCTCTTTTATATGATTGTTTTGGAGAACACAGTATTCTAGAATTTCAAAAGCTTTCTAAAAAACATTATAATGCTATACCTATTTTAAATCAGGTAAAATACCTAGCGAATGCTATTGGTAAAGAAAAAGAAGTAAAGCTAACCAAAACTGGAGCCTTGCCTACTAAAATTGTATATGATGTTTACGAAAATGGAGGGTTCAAAGAAGATTATATTGAAAAAGGATATACAAAACTTCGTAAAGAATCGGACTCTTTTTCTGTACAACTCTCCAATATTTTGTTACAACTCACTGGAATTATAAAAAAAAGAAACAACAAATTAAGTCTTACTAAAAAAGGAAGTTCTCTTATTAATAATAACCATCAACTGTTTCCTTTGTTATTTGAAACTTTTTGTACCAAATTTAACTGGGATTATTTTGACGGATATAGTGAAGAAAAATGGGGGCAATTAGGATTTGGGTACTCTTTATATTTAATAAGTAAGTATGGAGACCATAAACGCAAAGATGTATTTTATGCAGAAAAATATTTTACTGCTTTTCCAACCCTACTTGAAATACATCCTTTTGATGAGAGTATTATAAGAAATGCACATGGTGCTTATTTCTATAGGGCTTTTGAACATTTTTTAGTACCCTTTGGACTTATCAAGTACCAAGAAAGAGATTTGTTTGAACCAAGAGACCTTGTAAAAACAGCATTATTTGATGCTTTTATTAAGATAAAAAGTAATTAAAAATATACCATCTACGATAGATTATTCCATTTTTTGTAATTCTTCTAAATAAAATTCCAAATCTTCATCATCGATTAGATTTTCCTCATTTTCTGATTCTTTAATTCGTTTTGCGATAATACGATCACGTTCCTTTTGAAATGCTTCTTTAGAAACTTCTTTACCATAGTTGTAATATACTTCAGACATATTCTAAATATAACATGATTTTTTAGTATCTTTAAACTGAAAATAGTGCGTTCTCGCACTTTCTTTTTCATAGCAATTTTTTCCACCTCCATGTGAGGTGGTTATTTTTTTATAAACTAATTATTGTTTTTTCTAAATTAGCTTCTGAAAAGCTATGAGAAAATGTACAAAAGAAATTATCATCCATTGATAATTCTACTATATGCTAGTGGAATGTTGGATGCCAACCAAATTGCTCAATTACCTAAAACAACTAAATTTAACTGGAATCAGTTTAGACACGAAAACTATTATGGGACAGACTGGGTTTCTTCATACATCAATCAGTTTGATAATATCAAAGACGTTTTTGCTTCTGCTTTTCTCTATAAATCTTTACGATTCTTAATAGAAACTAGAAAAGGATATTTGTATATGTTACAAGAGTTTTCTCATAACAAACAGCTCTTGAAATTACACGCTAATAAAATTATTTCCTCTATTGAGAAGATGAAATCTTTAGCAAATGTGAGTATAAAAACTGCTTGTAAATATTATGGTATTTCTAAAGATTGGTATTACAATCAGAAAAGAAAGTTGGTTTGTAAAATTAGCCCTTTTCAAAAATGTTATCGTCAACATCCGAATCAATTAACAGTGAGTGAGATTTCTGTAATTGAAAAATTAGTAACAGATCCTATTAACTTTGGTAAAACAAAAGTGACTTTGTATTATCATGCAATGAGAAATAAATTACTCTTTTGTGGTAAATCTACTTTTAACAAATATGCTTCTGCTTTGGGATATATAAAACCAAAACGATTTAGATATCCAATAAAAAAAGGTTTGAGAGCCTTAAGAGTTTTTGAGTGGTTACATGTGGATATTACTATTGTGAATACCATACAGGATGGAATTCAAAAAGTAGCTTTTGTAAAAGATAATTTCTCAAAAGGAATTTTACATTATGCATCTACAAACGGAAAAGCTGGAAGTGAATTTATTAAAAACCTATTTACTGAAACTTTTTTGAAATATAATTTACTAAATGCTGTAAAACCAATCAATATTTTATCCGATGGTGGTAGTGAAAATAAAGGAGAACTTTTATCTTGGATAGAAAATATTAAAGCACCACCTGTGGTTAGTAAAATAACAGCACAAACTAAAGACTTCCCTTTTTCTAATTCTATGTCCGAAAGTACGCATAGTATTTATAAAACTGAATTTTTAAATGGTAAATATTCTCTCAACGAAAAAACACATTTAAAAGATTTAGAACGTTTTGTGGAATATTATAATCATCATAGATACCCAACTGATTTATTGGGATTGACACCTTTTGAAGTCGTAAACGGAAAAATTCCTGAAAAAAATCACTTTAAAGAGAAAATACAAGAGGCTAGAAAAGATAGAGTAGTCATAAACCAACAATTTAATGATTGTAAAATTACTCTTGGGTGTAATTCTTAAAATTAGAGTGATATAGTCATAATCCTAAAATCTTTTTAACGAACAAAACGAATTTTCGTACATTTTTGAAAATAAAAAAAGGATATCCAATTTCTGAATATCCTTTTTATGACTATGACTAATTTATCTATTGAGAAATTACTACCTATTTCTTAAACCCCTATAGTTACTGAAATGTTCCAATGTTGGAACCCTTTTGTTGTAGTTTTAAATAGCGAGTGCCCGTTTTTATAACCTCTAACGAATTTTTAATATTTCAAAGAACCTGAATAAGCCTCAATTAAGAGGCTTATTTATTTGTAATTTACTGATTATCAGTATTTGTTTTTAATCTTTTTTCAAAAGAACCAGTTTAAGACACTACCCCATCAATTTGATGGGCATTTATAATTAGAAAAATAATTTCAACTTATAATTTTTCATAAGCTTCATATAAATCTTCTTGAATATCTACATCTAATTCTTTAAAAGTTTCTAGATTATCCTTGAAGATTTTAAGTACAATTTCTTTTTGCTCATTATTAGAACTCCAATAATCATTGCCAATTTTTAAAACATTTAGAAACAAATCTCCTTCATAATAATCAGCTTCAACAAAAGGTTCTTTTTCTAAAATCTTTATTGCGATAGGTAATAAGTATTTTAACCCTATTTTCTGTCCAATCATAATTCTCAAATCTTCAGGAGAAAAAAACTTTAGTTTTTTATTTGCTAAATCAAAGCATCTTCTAACCAGATGAGATTCGTATTCTGGAGGATTAGGTATAGGTATATCTAGTAATTGATTAATCGTTTTATCTAAATTCATTTTGTAAAAATATAATTATTGTGCTTGCCTTCTAGCTCTATTTAAAATATTTTGGATTTGATCTTTTTGACCTTGTAATTGTGTTCTTAAACTTGTTGCAGCCTTTAAAACATCATCCGATAAATCTCCATTCTTAATAAGTTTATTTAATTTTTTTAATTGATTTCCAACACCTTTCAAGGCATCATTAACTTCTCCAAGGTGGTCAAATGTTTTTCCTCCTATCTTAACTGGTTGTCCAAATATATCTTTTACAGCCCCAACTAAATCACTTGAAGATAAATGAGTAGATATATTATTTACCTTTTTAGTAATTCCTTCTAAAAGGTCAGCTCCTTTGCCTGAAAGTTTACCAAAATCTAAATTTATCTTTTTTAACCCTTTACCAGCTATAGTTGTAGCATTATCAGCTAATTTTTCAAATTTTTTGAGTTTATTCCAAACCTTAATCCCTTTTTTTGTTAGGGATGCAGCACCATAAGCGTCACCAACAGCTGGTATAACCTCTATAGCATGTTCCCACCATGCACTTTCTAATCCATCAAGAGCACTTCCAGCATCTTTTAATAACTGTTTACCCCACTTTTTTGAACCATAGTTTTTTAATCTCTTCTTAATAGAGCTTTTAATATAACTCTTCATAGCTTTCTTCAAACCTACTTTAGCAGCATGTTTAAGAATCATTGAAATTGGAGATTTTCCATCTGGGTCAACAAAAAATAATGGGCTATTATATGAATAATTATAAGGAGACCAATCATAAAACTGTTCTGCTAAAGGATCCATATTCATCCAACGCCCAAGCGAAGCATCATAATTTCTAGCTCCAAAATCGTGCCATTGTAAACCTAATTCTTCATTTAATTCTTTTCCGATAAACCCAAATTTCTGCGCTGTTGGATTTCCAGCACCTGTGTTCATTACGTTATTATACCCTTTATGTTTGAGTCCAAAAGGATAGTAGTTAGATTCTTCAACAATTTCTAAATCAGTATTACTTGTGTTATTTGGGTTACTATCTTTAT
>NZ_JBYVJW010000017.1:0-91031 GCF_058147165.1 Polaribacter sp. 2305UL8-11
ATGTCCTGTTCAAATTAACTTTGGGAATATAACAAATCTTGATGTAAAAATTACCAACCATTTTTTACCACATTACCTCATTTTGAGCCTTTCGTTTTCGCTCAAGACAGGCTTTGTGAAAAAATCTATGTGATTGATTTTGAACAAATAAGATTTCTCCATTACAGTCGAAATGACAAATTTCAATACTTTTTAGACAGCCTCTTTTTTATGTGAAAAAATTAATAGTCTAAATTCTTTAAATAATTTAGTTTTTCTTTCCAGATAGATAAATCATTTTTAAATTCTTCAACTCTGTTTTTTACGTTTAAAACAAGTGGGTTATCTCCTTTAGCATTAGAAAAGAAACCTAAATTATTTTCTAATTGCTGAATTTCTTTTACAACCTCATCCATTTTTTTTCTTACAAATTGATGTTCAGAATCTAATTTTCTAACATCGTTATCAGCTACAAAACCATCTACAGCATTTGTAAACTTTAACATTGCTACTTCTCTCTTTCCTAGAGAAAGGCTCTCTAAAAATTTGTCTATTTGTTTATTAAATTTACCATCTAAGTGTCTTGCATTTCTTGGTAATCTACCCAAACTTCTCCATTTATTTACAGATTCTAAGACAATGTCTTTAGTAGGCTCTTTTAACTCTTTTAAAGATTCTAAAAATTCTTTTTTAGCTTCTACAATTTCTTGTTGCTCTTTATTTAAAGTATTTCTTTGTTGATGGTATCTGTCAAAATAATGGTTACAAGCAGCTTTAAAACGTTTCCAAATATCATCAGAAAATTTACGAGGAACATGTCCAATCTTTTTCCAATCTGCTTGGACTTTTTTCATTTGATTTGTTGTGTTCTCCCAATCATCACTATCTTTAATAGATTCTGCAAACTCTATTAAAGCTATTTTTTTATTTAAATTATCTTGCTGACCACTTTTTTCTTGTTTGTAAAAACTATTTTTTGCGCTATTAAACTTTTTGGTAGCAGCTTTAAATTTTTGCCAAACTTCTTCGCTTTTATTGTAAGGCAATTTTCCTGCATCAAAATAAGATTTTCTTAGTGTTTCAATTTCTTTTATACTTTTTTTCCAATCGCTATGAGATTTATTATTGGAAGTATCAATAGCATCTATTTGTGCAATAACTTTTAATTTTTCTTCTATAATATCTTTGTATTTAGAGCGCATTTCTCTAAAATGGTCATGCCTTTTATCATGTATCTTCTTTGTAGCTTCGCTAAATTTGCCCCAAATTTCTTCTCTCATTTCTTTAGAAACTGGGCCAATATCTTCTTTCCAAACTTTATGTAATTCTTGCAATTCTTTAAAAGCAGTGTTTATATCTGGTTCATTTTCTAAAGCTTCTGCTCTTGCAATAAGTTTTAATTTTTCTTCTAAGTTGTGTTTAAAATCTAAATCTCTAAAATCGTTACTTAAATGTAATAAATCGTAAAAACGCTCTACATGATGATGGTAGGTTTTCCAAGTATCGTTATAATTATTTTTAGGAACTGGCCCTATTTTTTTCCATGTATCTTGTAGTTCTTTAAAACTTTTATACATAGTAGCAGTATCTCCTCCTTCAATTAATTGTTTTAATTGATTGATTACAGAAATCCTTTTTTCTAAATTTTCTGCTAACTGTTTTTCTAAATCTTTGTAATACGCATCTCTCTGCTTTTTATATTCAGATAAAAGCTTGTTATATTCAGATTTTACAGGGCTTGAAAACTTAAAATCGATAGAATTACCTCCAGCCTCAAGAAAAGCGGCTTTTTTTTCTGCTAAAATTGCGCCGAATTTTAAATTAAAGGCACTTTTTATTCCTTCTACCTGAGATTTTACTTTTTGAACAGCATTATTAGATAAGGTTTTTTTTAACTCTAATACTAAATCTTCTAATGATAAAGTTGCATAATCTATAGATGGTGCATCATCTTCTTTAGTTGTATCTTTCTCTGCATTTTCTGCCACAGATTTTTCAACCTCATCTACAGCTTCTTTAGTCTCATTATGCTTTTCAGGCTTTAAAGAATCATCAGCTTTAGCTGTTGTCTTAGTTTCTTCAACTATTTTTTTATCCGTTTTATCAACGTTATCATCATTATTTTCTAACATGTTTACAATGTTTAAGCGCTTATATATAATACCATAATTATACAGTCTATAAAGATACAGACAACTTAGTTAATTTACAAATCATCAATAGATTTTAAAAATTTAATCTTCGTTCCAAATTCTCCAAGATTCTTCTGCTTGCAATTCTAACATTTCATATCCATTCTTAATAGTTGCTCCTTTTTCTTTTCCTTTTTGTAAGAAAGTAGTTACTTCTGGATTATAAATTAAGTCAAATAAAAGGTGCTTTTCTGTAAGATGTTGATAAGGAATATTTGGGCATTTTAAAATATCTGGTGAAGTACCAATAGGAGTACAATTTACAATAATATGGTATTTTTGTAGAATTTCTTTGGTTATATTCTCGTAAGAAATTTGTTTTTCGTTTTTAGGATTTCTTGATACAAACTTTACTTTGATATTGTTCTTTTTTAAGGCATAAGCAACTGCTTTAGATGCACCTCCAGTACCAAGAATCAAAGCTTTTTTATGATGTTTTTTTATAAACGGACTAATAGATTTTTCAAAACCAACAACATCTGTGTTATACCCTTTTAAATCTCCTCTTTTAGTAAATTTAATGGTATTTACAGCACCAATTTTTTTAGCTGTCTTATCAAATTTATCTAAGTAAACCATTACGTCTTCTTTGTAAGGAATCGTAACATTTATGCCTTTTAAATTTTGAGTTTCTTTTAAAATTTCTGGAAATTTATGAATGCTTTGTATATCAAAATTTACATATTTGTTTGTATTGAGTCCCATTTTTGCAAACTTCTCTGTAAAGTATCCTCTAGAAAAAGAGTAAGAGATGTTTTTACCTAACAAACCAAACGTATTATTTTTTTTCTCTCCCATAATAATCTATGATTAATATTAATGCAATTCCTAAAATGATATAAAAAATGGCAAACCAAGTTTCAAGACTAGAAAAATTGGGCATAAAACGTTCGTAATTCTCTACAATTTTATTCCCTTTTTTATCTAATAAAAAAACATCATCTTTTAATGCGAAAATTGTTTTTTTCCAAGGCCAAACAATACCTAAAGAACCTGTTATAAAACCAATAATAATAGCATTTACAATTTGATGCCATCTTTTTAAAACATATCCTAAAACGTGTGAAATAGAAACCAAACCAAATGCAGAACCTGCAGTAAAAACAGTAATAATTTTTAGATATCTAATTTTAATTGGATCTGATAAAACTTCGTAATTACCTGCTAATAAATTGGTAATTATAAAAAATAATTCGTTTACAGAGTCTACTAAAAGCAGTACGTAATTACCCAACAAAATTAAAATAAAAGAGCCTGAAAGACCAGGAAGTGTCATGCCAGAAACTCCTATTATACCACAAATAAAAACAAACCAAAGATTGTCGTTTTCTGTTGCTGGTGTTAAAAAACTAATTCCTAAACCAATTGAAGCTCCTATAACCAGCGATAAAATGTTTTTAAAATTCCAATCTCCAAAGTCTTTTCCAATATAATAAATAGAGCCTATAATCATCCCAAAAAACCAACTCCATACATAGAGTTCGTAATTTTCTAAAAAATAATCTAAGACTAGAGAAATACTAAAATAGCTAAAAATACTTCCTCCCATAATCAGTATTAAAAACTGACCATTTACGTAGTTATAAAAACTTTTAAACCTACCATTAAATAACAATTTAAAAGCAGTCAAATTTATTTTTCTAAAAGAATAAATTAGCTCTTCATAAAAACCAAAAACAAAAGAAACTGTACCTCCAGAAACACCAGGAACTTTATTTGCAGCACCCATTGCTATCCCTTTTAAAAAAAGGATACTTCTTTCTAGGAAGTTTCTTTGTTTTTGCATTTATTTTTTTTGAACTGCCAATTTTTCCATAATTAAAATCAACCCAAAACCAACCAATGCCAATACAATTGCCATTGTTAATTCTGCATCACCTTGATAAGAAAAAGGAGATACACTTTGCTGATTAAATGGTACTTTAATTCCATGAGAATTTGTACGCCAAGTTAAGGTTTCTTTCCAAGGCCAAATTTTATTTAAAGAGCCTATTATAAAACCAGTTAAGGTAGCTAAAGTATAATTTTTATAATGTTTAAACAACCATTTTAAAACTCTAGAAAAAGTTAACAAACCTACAATTGCACCTCCCATAAAAATAAGAATTGTTTTAAAATCTCTGCTATTTACAGCTTCTAAAACAGGTTTATAGGCACCTAACAACACTAAAATAAATGAACCTGAAATACCTGGTAAAATCATTGCACAAATTGCAATTGCACCTGCTATGAATATAAATAATGGCGATGAATTTTCTGAAACTAACGGATTTAAAGTAGTGATATAATAAGCCAAAACTGCACCAATAATTAGCACTAAAACCGAGATAAAATTCCATTTTTCTATTTGTTTTGCAATATAAATGATGCTTGCTAAAACCAACCCAAAAAAGAAAGACCATAACAAAATAGGCTCATTTTCTAACAAGTACTTAATTATTTTTGCTAAAGAAACTATACTTATAAATATTCCAATAAAAAGTGCTGCTAAAAAGTTTCCATTTAATTGTTTCCAAGCTGCTTTGAAACCTTCTTCTTTTAATGTTTTAAATAGTTTTAAATTAATATTGCTTATAGAACCTAAAAGTTCTTCATAAATTCCTGAAATGAATGCAATGGTTCCTCCAGAAACTCCTGGCACAACATCTGCAGCACCCATTGCCATTCCTTTTAAACCAACAACAACATAATCTTTAATGCTTCTACTCATTTTAAATTTTCTATTTTTTTGAAAAACGAAGATAGGCGAAATTGGAAAAATAAAATAGTATTCTAGTTTCAATTATAAATCAAACCTATTTTTTGTAAACTTTTTTTTATTTTTGAAGAAACGATAAAATCATGAAAAATATTAAACTTTTATTATTATCAACAATACTATTCTCTATAACCTCTTGTAATACTACTGGAGAAGATAAAACTGCTATTGTAAATATAGAAGCAAAAAGCGATAGCAATGTAACTGGTAATGTTACTTTTAATGAAAAAAACGGAGTAATGACTATGAAAGCAGAAGTATTTGGTTTAACTGAAGGAAATCATGCAATTCATATTCATGCAATAGGAGATTGTTCTGCACCTGATGGAAAATCTGCAGGAGGACATTGGAATCCTACAAATAAAAATCATGGAAAATGGATGCAAGAACCTTTTCATATTGGAGATATTGGTAATATTGTGGCTGATAAAAATGGAAAAGGAACTATTGAAAGAACCACAGATTTATGGTGCATAAATTGTGAGGACGAAAACAAAAATATTGTTGGCAAAGCCATTATTATTCATGCTGGGCCTGATGACTTTAGTTCTCAACCTTCTGGAGCTGCTGGACCAAGAATAGGTTGTGGAGAGATTAAAGTAAAGTAAATTTAAGAATTGTTCTTTTATTCTACTCCATTGCCTTTTTATAATTTATAATCAGTTTTTGTACTTTTTCATTTTCAAATACTGTTGGAAATAGTTCTTTGAGTATTGTATGATACTCAAAGTCTATTTTAAAACCTGCAATTAAATGATCAAATCCAAATTTTTCTTTGCTTAATACAAAAAACAATCCAGCAAATCTGTATTCTATCTCAGCAGATTTTAAATGCATTTTTTGAGCTTTGTATAATATATTTACGGCATCATTAAAATCTCCTAAAAAAGATAAAACATCGCACAAACCAATATAAATTTCTAGCTCTTTATCATTTAAACTCAAACATTTTTCAAAACCAATAACAGCTTCTTCGTAAAAATTAAGTTTTAAATTAATTTGTGAATAACTTCTCCAGTACAAAGCATTTCCATCATCAATTTTTAAAGCTTTAGAAATGTAATATGCTGCTTTTTGGTATTTTTTTTGGTTGTAATACAAATTGGTTAAAAGCATCCAAGCTCTATCTAATAAAGGATCTTCATGTATTGCTTTTTTATAAAAAGAAATTGCTTCCTCTATATGTTCTAATTTTTCTTTACACTCCCCTATTCTTAAATAGGCAAAAGCTGTAGGGTCGTCTAATTCTATAGTAATTAAATAATTGTCTATTGCTTCTTGATAATGTTTTAATTGTTCTAATGTTTTTGCTTTTTCTAGATATCCACCAATAAAAGATTCATCAATTAAAACAGCATAGTCAAAAGACCTTAATGCTTCTTTGTAATTTTCTAAAATAAAATATTGCCTTCCTAATTGATGCCAAGCGACTTCGCAATATGGGTTTGTGTCTAAATAATTAGTAAGATATTTTACAGCTGCATCGTGTTCTTTTTCCATATCAAAACAATACACAATATTGTACAATGCAGAAAAATCTTCGTAATCTACTTCTATACACTTCGCAAAATTTAAACGTGCATTTTCAAAATCATCTAAATACAGATACTCCATTCCCATAATAGACCAGACATCTACTTTGTCATTTGTGTAGGTTAAAGCCGTTTTTAAAAGCTCAATAGCATTTTTATGATTTCCTTTTTTTGAACTTATAGTTGCTTTTTGTATAAAAACCTCATCATTATTAGGTTCTAGTCTTTCTATTTTTTTTAATAGTAGAGATGCTTTGTCTAATTCGTCTTCAAAAAGGTAAATTTCTACTTGAAGTAACTTTAAATCTACAGAAGCAGGATGCTGTTCTAGCCCTAATTTTACTGCTTTTTTTGCTAAAGCGTGTTTACCAACATCTAAATAATGTACAATAATTTCCTCAAACTCAACCAAATCAAAGAAATAAACAGCATTGGTTTTGAGCATCGATTCAAATTTTAATAGAGACATAACTATGAGATTTGAATTATTAGTTTAAAAATACTATAACTCTTAGGGCATATAAAATTTAGATGCAATTGTTTTTAACAATTTAATTAACAAAAAGCAATTGCAATTATTTACTACTTATAAATTTTGCACATACATATATTTGCAGTAATTTTGATTTTCAATAACTATCAAGCTAATTTGGTAGCTTTCTTATGAGCAAAAAAACACTACTTAACTCAAAAGATATTGAAATTATTTTACATCGATTGGCTTGTCAGTTAATCGAGAATCATAACGATTTTTCTAATACTGTTTTAATTGGCTTACAGCCAAGAGGTACTTATTTAGCTAAAAGATTAGCCCATTTACTTGAAGAAAAGTACCATATTAATAATTTAAAATTAGGCCTTTTAGACATTACTTTTTATAGAGATGATTTTAGAAGAAGAGAGGCACCATTGGTAGCCGAAACTAATAAAATGGATTTTTTAATTGAAGGCAAAAAAGTAGTTATTATTGATGATGTTTTGTACTCTGGAAGAAGTGTAAGAGCTGCATTAACTGCAATGCAATCTTATGGCAGACCAGAAAATATAGAGCTTTTAGTACTAATTGACAGACGATTTAGCAGACATTTGCCAATTCAACCAGATTACAGAGGTAGACAAGTAGATGCAATTAACGAAGAAAAAGTCTTAGTAACTTGGACAGAAACGCATAAAAAAGATGCAGTTTATATAGAAACAAAGTAATATGTCAGAATTAAGTGTATCACATTTATTAGGAATAAAATATCTAAAAGAAACCGATATTGATCTCATTTTTAAAACTGCAGATCATTTTAAAGAGGTTATTAATAGACCTATTAAAAAAGTACCTTCTTTAAGAGATATTACGATTGCTAACTTATTTTTTGAAAATAGTACAAGAACAAAATTAAGTTTTGAATTAGCAGAAAAAAGACTTTCTGCAGATGTAATTAATTTTTCTGCGAGTCAATCATCAGTAAAAAAAGGAGAAACTCTAATAGATACTGTAAACAATATCTTGGCAATGAAAGTAGATATTGTAGTAATGCGTCATGCAAATGTTGGTGCAGGTGTTTTTTTATCTAAACATGTAAATGCTAAAATTATAAATGCTGGTGATGGAACTCACGAACACCCAACACAAGCTCTATTAGACTCTTATTCGATTAGAGAAAAATTAGGCAAAGTAAAAGGTAAAAAAATTGTTATTGTAGGTGACATCTTGCACTCTAGAGTTGCATTATCTAATATTTTTGCGCTACAATTACAAGGTGCTCAAGTTAAAGTTTGTGGTCCAACCACATTAATTCCTAAATACATTACTAGTCTTGGTGTTGAAGTGGAAACCAATCTTAAAAAAGCTTTAAAATGGTGTGATGTTGCCAATGTTTTACGAGTACAACATGAGAGAATGGATATTAAATATTTTCCATCAACTAGAGAGTACACGCAGCTTTTTGGTATTAACCAAGAAATATTAGACAATCTTGGCAAGGAAATTGTAATCATGCATCCAGGACCAATAAACAGAGGTGTAGAAATTACAAGCGATGTTGCAGATTCTAACGACTCTATTATTTTAAATCAAGTAGAAAATGGAGTTGCTGTAAGAATGGCAGTTATTTATTTATTGGCACAACAAATAAAAAGGTAGTGATGCAAATTGATAAAAAAGAAAAATACACACTCATATCTTATAAAGAAAACTCGTTTACCCAATTTTATAATTCTTTTTTAAAAATAGAAAATGAATTAGATAAACAAAATAAAATCATTCAAATTTCTAAAGATATTAAGGTATCTAATGAAGAAATTTTATTATTTTTGGATAAAGCTGTTCAAAGTAAAGAAAATGGCACATCTTTTGTTATTGTTTATACAAATGTAGATATAGATAATTTTCCTGAAAGCTTTAACATTGTACCAACTTTACAAGAAGCAGAAGATGTTATAGATATGGAAAATATGGAAAGAGAGTTAGGTTTTTAAAATAAACAAATGATAAAAAAATTACTTTTTATTTTATTTTTAAGTATTACTTCTTTAGGCTTTTCTCAAGAAAAATCTATTGGTAGTTTATCTGCTGCTCCTAACCCATTTACAAATTCTACAAAAATTAGTTTTACAGCTACAACTAATAGCACTGTTTTTTTTACTGTTAAAAATGTTTTAGGAAAAACAGTTTATAAAAAAAATATCAAAACAAAATCTGGAAAAAACACAATTCCTTTTTATAAGAATAATCTACCAGTTGGAATTTACATTTACAGCATTCAAGATAAAAAGAAAGTAATTTCTAAACGTTTTGTAATTAGATGAGTCTAAACTTAACTATTTTGGGTTGCCACTCTGCAACACCAAGAATTAATGCTTTTCCAACCTCTCAATATTTAGAAATTAACAATCGACATTTTTTAATAGATTGTGGTGAGGGCACTCAAAGACAAATGCGAAAATACAAAGTAGGTTTCGCAAAAATTAATCATATTTTTATTTCTCATTTGCATGGAGACCATTTTTATGGTTTGGTGGGGTTATTGTCTACTTACGGAATTCTTAGTAGAGAAAAAGAATTGCATATTTTTGGTCCTAAAGGAATTAAAGAAGTTACTTTATTACAGCTAAAAATATCACAATCTCATGCAAAATATAAAATGATTTTTCACGAATTATCCTCTAAAGAAAGTGAACTCATTTTTGAAGATGATAAAGTATCTGTTAGAACAATACCTCTAAATCATAGAGTTTATACCAATGGTTATTTATTTACAGAAAAAGAAAAACCAAGAAAATTGTTTATGGACAACATTAACAATTACGAAGAAATAGACAAAGCAGATTATTTAAATATTAAAGCTGGTAGAGACGTTGTTTTATCTACTGGAGAAATTGTGCCAAATTCAGAATTAACACTTCCACCAAAAAAAACATTAAGTTTTGCTTTTTGTAGTGATACTAGTTACAAACCAGATATTATACCTATTATAAAAAATGTGGATTTATTATATCATGAAGCTACTTTTTTAGAAGAAAGAGAAGACTTGGCAAAAAAAACCAAGCATTCTACAACAAAACAAGCTGCACAAATAGCAAAAGATGCCAATGTAAAAAAATTAATTATAGGGCATTATTCTGGGAGATATAAAGATATTTCTATCTTTAAAAAAGAAGCACAAGAAATCTTCGAAAACACAGAACTAGCAATACCTGGAAGCATCTTTACAGTTTAATATTGATTTGTACTTAGTAAAACTAAAGTACAAGCCACTTCAGATTCGATATTATGTGCTTTTAACTTTTTTATAAACTCAAAATTTTCGGTTCCAGGATTAAAAATAACTCTTCTGGGTGCTAAAGAAATGATATAATCATAATACGCTTCTTGCCTTTTTGGGTTTAGATACAATGTAACAGTATCTACAGTCTGAAACTCCATTTTTTGAGTTTCGATTTTTACATCGCCCACAAAACCGTCTCTTAAACCAATTGCTAAAACAGGTACTCCTTTATCTCTTAGCCTTTTAATTGCAATATTAGAATATCGGTTTTCTTTTAAAGATGCTCCAAGAACAAGTGTTACATTTTTCATAATGTTAATAATACGTTAAACAAAGTTAATGCTTGTAACAAAGATAATCATTAGAACGTCTATATATCATTCAATCGAAAAAATAAAATCAACCCAAAATGAAAAAATTATTACTTATTGCAATAGTATTAATGTCTGCAAATTCTTTTGCACAAATGGCGAAAGAAACGTTACCAAAACCAGGTGTAATTAATGGTAAAGTAGTAGACGACAAAACAAAAGAAGCTTTACCTTACGTAAACATTGTAATTAGAGATTTAGCAAAAAAAATTCTTACTGGTGGAATTACTGATGACAATGGAAACTTTAAAATAAAGGATGTACCAAAAGGGAATAGCCTAGTAGAAGTTCAGTTTATTGGTTATAAAACATTTTCTAAAAAAATAAACATTACTAATAAAAACAAAAACATCAATTTAGGAGTAATTGGTTTAAAAGAAGATGCTGCTAGTTTAGATGAAGTTGTTGTAAGAGCAGAAACCTCTACAGTTGTACAAAAAGTAGATAGAAAGGTAATTAATGTTGGTAAAGATTTAACTTCTGCAGGAACAACTGCATCAGAATTATTAAACAACGTACAATCTGTAAGTGTAGATAGCCAAACAGGTAATATTAGTTTACGTGGTAACTCTAATGTACGTGTTTTGGTAGATGGTAGGCCTACAAATATTCCTGTAGCAGATTTGTTAAGACAAATTCCTTCTTCTTCTATTAAAAGTATCGAATTAATTACAAATCCATCTGCAAAATATAATCCTGAAGGAATGAGTGGTATTATTAACATCATCTTAAACAAAAATGCAAACATGGGTTTTAATGGCTCTGTAGATGGTGGAATAACAGCTGGACATTATGTTCGCTACAATGCATCTACCAATATGAATTACAAAACAGGAAAAGTAAATTTCTTCTTAAATTATGGGCATAATAGTGGCGATAATTTAAATTTTGGTTTTGTAGATAGACCAGGTGTAAACAATCAAAATTTTAGGTTTGTAAATACAAATCTGTCTAATTTAGTAAAGTTTGGTGCAGATTTTTATTTAAATGATAAAAATACGTTGTCTGTTTATACAAATCAAAATTGGTTTGAAGGTGATGTAAATGGTACTGCAAACATATTTGATACGAATGGTAATGCAATTATTTTATCACCAAATTCTCAAAAAAACAACTCACCAACAGGTACTTATAACATTAACTATAAATTAGATTTTGAGAAAAAAGGTCATAATTTAGAGTTTGAAGCTACCTACTCTAACACAGACGCAACTAGTGATTTAGTAAATAGGAATACGCTTCAACAACCTGCAAACTTTGATTACAAAGTATTTAATTACTTTAACGATATTGGCAATGACAGAAGTAATACTTTGGTAAATATAGATTATACAAATCCGCTTTCTGATAAAACAAAATTAGAATTAGGACTAGAATATAGAACAGACAAAACAGAAAACACTAATAAAACAGATCAAGAAATTTATACTTTTGATAACAATAATAACATAAATGGAACAACTCCTATAGGGAACTCTAATTTTGATTTTAAGAGAAATATTTATTCTGGATACATTAATTACGCGACTTCTTTTGACAAATTTACAATGCAATTGGGTGCAAGATTAGAAGATTTTAATGTAGAAGGTAACTTTAACAGAGTTGGGCAAAACCCTGAACCAGTTACAGACCATATTTTTACAGTATATCCATCTGCATTTTTTACTTTTAGTCCATCACAAAAAAATCAATATCAATTTAGTTACAGCAGACGTGTAGACAGACCAGGAATTGGACAAGTAAACCCAATTAGAGAATGGGGTACACCACTAATTATTTCTATCGGAAATCCAGACTTAGTACCTCAGTTTACCAATTCTTTCGAACTAAATTATACAAGACAAATCAAAGGAGGTAATTTAACTTTTGGTACTTTTTACAGAAAAATTTCTGATGTAATTTCTAGAATTACCAATAGAGATCCTGCAAACCCAGAAGTTGGGCAAATATTATCTTTTACAAATTTTAGTGATACAGATGCTTACGGTTTAGAATTTTCTGCAAACTTTAAAATGAATAATTGGTGGAGAGTAAACTCTAGCATGGATTTTTACTCGCAAGAACAATTTGGTAATATAGACAATACTGGTGCAAATGCAACCCAACTATCTGTACAAAACAATGTTTTTAATGCAAGAGTTAGTAATAGTTTTACAGCAAGTAAAAACTTAAGATTTCAACTATTTGCAATGTATAGAGGTCCACAAAAAGACATTCAATGGGATGTAGAAAATATGTGGATGGTAAATGCAGGTGCAAGTTGGACTGTTTTAAAAGGAAAAGGAACTGTAAACCTACGTTTTAATGATATTTTTCAAGGGATGAAATTCGCCTTTAATTCTACAAATCCGTTTGTACAAAATGGACGTTTTAATTGGGAAAGTAGAACCACTTATTTAGGTTTTAATTATAGATTTGGTGGAGGAAAAAACAAAGCAAAATCTAGAAGAAGAAGAGACAATAGAGAAAAAGATGGTGGTGGTGGCTTCTTTTAAAATAAAAAAATAATTATTTCTAAAACCTCAAATTCTTACAAATCAAGATTTGAGGTTTTTTTATGTTAAAATTTTAACTATTTTTAACAAATTTTTTGTAATATTATTTTTTGCTATGAATATTACAATTTGACATCAATTTATGAAAAAGTTAAATACCCTACTCCTATTATTATCAACAATTACATTTTTAGCGCAAAACTCAAAAACTAACGGAATTATTTCTGGAAAAGTAATTGATGCCCAATTAAAAAAAGCTATTCCTTATGTAAATATTATTTGCAAAAACAAATCAAATGTTATTTTAAATGGCGATATTACAAACAATAAAGGATTTTTTATAATAGATAAATTACCTTTAGATTCTATTTTTATTGATGTTCAATTTATTGGTTATAAAACATTAAAAAAGGTAATTTTACTTTCTGAAAAAGAACCAAAAATTGATTTGAAAACTATTGTTTTAGAAGAAATAGTAGACCAATTAAATGAAGTTGTCATTCAATCTGAAGCTTCTACAATTACCCAAAAAATTGATAGAAAAGTAATTAATGTTGGTAAAGATTTAACTTCTGCTGGTACAAATTCTCTGCAAATGCTAGAAAATATCCCATCTGTTCAAGTCGATTTTCAAACAGGGAGTGTAAATTTAAGAGGAAATAGCAATGTTAGAATTTTGATTGATGGAAAACCCTCTAACCTTTCTCCTTCTAAGTTATTAAAACAAATTCCTTCCTCTTCTGTAAAAAGTATAGAACTAATTACAAATCCATCAGCTAAATACAATCCAGAAGGAATGAGCGGAATTATAAACATTATCCTTAAAAAAAATACAACCATAGGTTTTAATGGTTCTGTAAATATTGGAGCAGAACATAGCATTAATACTAGACCTTCTGGTTCCTTAGATTTAAATTACAGAACTGGTAAAATTAATATTTATGCCAATTACAGTTTAGATTGGGGGAAATTTGAAACATTTACTCTCTTTGATAGAAGTGACAAAAACCTAAAACAAAATATCGATTATTTAGACAATTCTACAAGTAATTATTTAAAAACTGGAATTGATTTTTACATCAACAAAAAAAATACGTTGTCTTTTTATACAAATCAAAACTTTACGAATACCGATTTTTTTATAAAAACCAAAGTTTTAGAAAACAATAATCTGGTTTTTAATGCTCCTAACCTATCGCAATTTAATACCAAAGAACAGGCTTACAACTTAGATTATAAGTTAGATATTAATGATAAAGGAGAAAATATAGAATTTGAAATTAACTATACCAAAACTACAGATCCTCAGAACGACTTTATCATAGAAACAATAAATCCAAACTCAAAAGTTTACAACTATACCAACAACATAAGCAACAATGTAGATTCTTTTTTAGCCAATATAGATTATACAAAACCTATTACTAATGGAAGTTTAGAATTAGGTTTAGAATTAAGAACCCAAAAAGCCTACAATGCAATTATTACAGACCAAGAAATAGCTACTGGTGGAAATCCTCCAACAACGCCAAGAGGAAACTCTACATTTAATTACGATAGAGAGTTTTACTCTGCATATATAAATTACAATAAAGAACACAAGAAAATAGCTTTGCAAGCTGGTTTACGTTTTGAGCAATTTACTGTTGATGGTGTTTTTACAAATACACAACAAACTGGCTTAGAAACATATTCTGATCATATTTTTAGCATCTATCCATCTGCTTTTCTTACCTATTACCACTCAGAAAACAACGAGTTTCAATTAGGGTATAGCAGAAGAGTTGACAGACCTGGAGTAGATCAAGTTACACCTATTCAAGAATGGACGTCTCCACTAACAATTTCAGTAGGAAATAGAACATTACAACCACAGTTTACCAATTCTTTTGAGGCAAATTACACCAAAACACTTGCAAAAGGATACATAACTTTTGGCGCATTTTACAGAAACACAAGCAATATTATTGGTAGAATTATTAATAAAGATAATTTAAATGCAGACAGGCAAATTCTTTCGTATGCAAATTATGATACTGCAGATAGTTATGGAGTTGAGTTTTCTTCTAGCTTTAAACCAACAAATTGGTGGACTATAAGACCCAGTTCTAGCTTATACATTCAAGATAGTCAAGGTTTAATTAACAATAAAAAAGAAAGCATAAAAAACACTCTTTTTACTGCAAGAGTTAGCAATAGTTTTAAGGCTACTAAAAAATTGAGATTTCAACTATCGAGTTCTTACAGAGGAAAAAGTGAAGGTGTACAGTTTAAAGTAGATCCGTATTTCTTAGTAAATGCAGGTGCTAGATTGTCTGTTTTTGATGGAAATGGTTCCCTAACTTTAAGAGCAACAGATATTTTTGATAATTACAAATTGGCTTTTTCATCTACAAATCCTTTTCCGCAAACAGGTAACTTCACACTTGAATATAGTTCTATTTACCTTGGTTTTTCTTATGATTTTGGAAGCGGAAAAAACAGAGCTAGAGATAGAAAATATAGAGAAAAAAACGAGACTGAAGGAAGTGGAGGGATTTTGTAAGCCAAATTTTGTTTCTAAATTAAAAAATACTAATTCGTAAAAAAGTATAAAAAAACTCGTGAAAACGAGTTTTTTTATGCAATATATTTTAGAAAACTTACCATCTCATAATCACACTTCCCCAAGTAAAACCACTACCAAAAGCCGCCAAAACAACCAAATCGTTGTCTTTTATTTTGCCTTTTTCCCAAGCTTCTGTTAATGCTATGATTACAGATGCAGCTGTGGTGTTTCCGTATTTCATAATATTGTTAAAAACTTGGTCATCAGACAATCTAAATTTCTTTTGAATAAATTGTGCAATACGTAAATTAGCTTGATGTGGTATTAACATATCTATATCTTCTTTCTGTAAATTATTGGCTTCTAAACCTTCTACAATGGCTTCAGAAAAACGAGTAATAGCGTGTTTAAAAACAAACTGTCCATTCATATAAGGATAGTAAGAAGTATCATCAGGATCATTTTGCTCCATAATTTCTGGCACCCATCTTTGAGTTGATGGCCCTTCTAAAACCAATTCTTTAGCGTGTTTTCCTTCAGAATGCAAATGAGAAGATAAGATTCCTTTTCCTTTTTCTTCGCATCTAGATAAAACTGCAGCTCCTGCTCCATCACCAAAAATAACAGTAACACCTCTACCTCTTGTAGAACGTTCTAAACCTCCAGAATGATTTTCTGCACCTATGACTAAAATATTTTTATACATGCCTGTTTTTATAAACTGATCTGCAACAGACATGGAATAAATAAAACCAGAACATTGATTACGAACATCTAAAGCACCAATGGTTGGCATTTCTAAAATATCTTGTACTTGCACTCCACCTCCAGGAAAATACATATCAGGACTCAATGTAGCAAAAACAATAAAATCTATATCATCTTTTGTTAAACCTGCTCTTTCTATGGCAATTCTAGCCGCTTTTGCTCCCATAACTGCAGTAGTATCATCGGTTTTTGGGTCTATCCAACGTCTTTCTTTAATTCCTGTTCGTTCTTGAATCCATTCGTCTGAAGTTTCCATAAATTCCTTTAAATCATTATTGGTAACAACGTTTTCTGGAACATAATAGCCAAGACCTGTTATTTTTGAATTATACATGTATCTGTATTTTAAATTGTTTGTTTGTTGATTAGCTAAAATAGTGATAAATTAACACCTTTACAAAAAGTAAATACATCTATCCAATCTTACTTTATTATGAACAGAAAAGATTTTTTATCACTCTCATCAAAAGCAGCCTTATTTTTAGGATTAACCACTGCTGTTTCTTGCAAAGAAGAAACTGTTGAAAAAACAAATACGCTCTTAAACAAATCTGCAAAAGGAACAGTTTTTGGGCTAAAAGCCCCAAAAATAGACAATGTTAGAGTTGGAATAATTGGTGCAGGAAATAGAGGTCAGACTTTAATACAAATGTTTGATTGGTTGGTAAAAAATAATAATGCTACTATAGTTGCTATTTCTGATTTAAAAAAAGAAAAAACTGATAAATTAAATGCGCATCTTTTAAAAACTCATAACAAAACTGCAGAAGCCTATTATGGAAATCCTGATGAGTGGAAAAAGGTAGCAGATAGAGATGATATTGACTTACTAATTATTGCAACTCCTTGGGAAATGCATACACCAATGGCTTTGTATGGAATGGAAAAAGGAAAGCATGTTGCTTCTGAAGTGCCAATTGGAACTACTTTAGAAGATTGTTGGAAATTGGTAGAAACTGCAGAAAGAACCCAAAAACATTGCATGATGATGGAAAACTGTTGTTTTAACAATGAAGAGTTGTGGGTTTTAAATATGGTAAACCAAGGTATTTTTGGCGATTTAACGCACGCAGAGGGTGCATATATTCACGATTTAAGAATCCATTTACTAGATGAAAAATATTATGAAGATCAATGGAGAATTAAACATCATCTTAAAAAAGATGGGAATTTTTACACAACTCATGGTTTAGGCCCCATTAGCCAATATATGGATATTGGACGTGGAGATACTTTTGATCATGTAGTGTCTATGAGTTCTCGTGAAAAAAGTTTGAGTGATGCTGCAAAACGTGCTGGAATTGACAAGTTTTCGAATGTAAAATGTGGAGACATGAATACCACAATGATTAAAACCAAATTAGGTAAAACCATTATGTTGCAATTTGATGTGCATTCTGGAAGACCTTATGACAGATTAAATACAGTTGTGGGTACAAAAGCTGTGCATGAAGGTTATCCTTCAAAATTATACATTAATGAAGAAAAATTAGCTTGGTGGGGACACAAGTGGTTAGAAAAAGAAAAATATGATGAATACAGAGAAAAATACAATCACCCTCTTTGGAGCAAATTAAAAGCACAAATTTCTAATAATTCAGTGGGTCATGGAGGTATGGATTTTGTAATGATTTACAGATTGATTAGATGTTTAAATCAAGGTTTACCTTTAGATATAAATGTGTACGATAGTGTTTTGTGGAGTGCGATTACACCACTTTCAGAATTGTCTGTAGCACAAAATAGTGCTTCTGTAAAAGTTCCTGATTTTACTGGAGGAACTTGGAAAAATAAAAATACTACTGAAATGCTGAGAGAAATATAGTTTTTAGAGTTGAATTTTAAATTTTCTAAACTCAAAACTTTTACACTGTCATCTTGTCACAAAACCCTTTTTGGTATTTTTTTTGACTAATAGTCTACTAGAAAATAAAAATACTGTCATGCTGTTTGTTATTTTGAGCGAAATAAAATGAAGTCGAAAAATCTCTTTTTTTGAGATTTCTCCATAAAGTCGAAATGGCAAAGAGCAAATGACATCAACAAAAACTAAAATAAATATAAAATTATGAGCAAAGGAAACATTAATGTATCAGTAGAAAATATTTTTCCACTGATTAAAAAATTCTTGTATTCTGATCACGAAATCTTTTTGCGTGAACTAATTTCTAACGGAACAGACGCAACCACCAAATTAAAACACCTTATTTCTATTGGTGAAGCAAAAACAGAATTGGGTGATGCTAAAATTGAAATCAGTATAGATAAAGACGCTAAAACCTTAACAATTAAAGATCAAGGTTTAGGTATGACAATGGATGAAGTTGAAAAATACATCAACCAAATTGCATTTTCTGGTGCAGAAGAGTTTTTAGAAAAATATAAAGATGATAAAAATGATACAGGTGTCATTGGTCATTTTGGTTTAGGTTTTTACTCTGCTTTTATGGTGGCAGAAAAAGTAGACATCTTTACAAAATCTTTTAAAGATGAGCCTGCTGCACATTGGTCTTGTGATGGTTCTCCAGAATATACTTTAGTAGAGCATGATAAATCTGATAGAGGAACAGAAATTGTTTTACACATTGCAGAAGATTCTTTAGAGTTTTTAGAAGAAGGTAAAATTAGAGGCTTGTTAACCAAATACAATCGTTTTAACCAAGTACCAATTAAATTTGGAACTAAAAAAGTAAACGACCCAACTCACGAGCCAAAAACCACTAAAGATAAAGATGGTAAAGAAACTACAGAACCTCATAGACAAATTGAAGTAGATGATATCATTAACAATACAAATCCTGCTTGGACAAAAGCACCTGCAGATTTAAATGATGAAGATTATACAAATTTCTACAGAGAATTGTATCCAATGCAATTTGAAGAATCATTATTTCACATTCATTTAAATGTAGATTATCCTTTTAACTTAACAGGAATTTTATTCTTCCCTAAGTTGTCTCAAAACCTAGATATGCAAAAGGATAAAATTCAATTGTATCAAAATCAAGTATACGTAACTGATAATGTAGAAGGTATTGTACCAGATTTTTTACAGATGCTAAAAGGTGTTATAGATTCTCCAGACATTCCATTAAACGTTTCTCGTAGTTATTTACAAGCAGATGGAGCTGTAAAGAAAATATCAGGTTACATCACTAAAAAGGTTGCTGATAAATTATCATCATTATTTAAAAAAGATCGTGCAGATTTTGAGCAAAAATGGAATGATATTAAGGTAATTATCGAATATGGAATGTTGTCTGAAGATAAATTCTTTGACAAAGCAAAGAAATTTGCACTTTATCCTACTGTAGATGATGCATATTTCACTTTTGATGAATTACTTGAAAAAACAAAAGACACTCAGACAGATAAAGACGGAAATCACGTTATTTTATATGCTGCTCACAAAGATGCACAACACAGTTATATTGAAGCTGCAAAAGCAAAAGGATATGAAGTTTTATTGTTAGACTCTCCTATTATTTCGCACTTAATGCAGAAATTAGAAACTTCTGGAGAAGGTAAAATTAAATTCTCTAGAGTTGATGCAGATCATATTGATAATTTAATCAAAAAAGACGATACTGTAATTTCTAAATTATCTGATGAGGAAAAAGAAAAATTAAAGCCAGTTTTAGAAAGTGCAATTAACAATCCTTCATATACAGTTCAGTTAGAAGCAATGGATTCTGAAGCTTCACCTTTTATCATTACAGTTCCAGAATTTATGCGTAGAATGAAAGAAATGCAAGCTTCTGGTGGTGGAGGAATGATGGGAATGGGTAATATGCCAGATATGTATAACTTGGTGGTTAATACCAACAGCCCATTAGTTTCTGAAATTTTAAATACTAAAACAGAAAAGAAACAAAAACGTTTAATTTCGCAAGCTTTTGATTTGGCTAAACTATCTCAAAACCTTTTACATGGTAAAGAGTTGACAGATTTTATCAATAGAAGCTACGAATTGATTAAGTAGGCAACACAGTTGCATTAAGTATTATAACCTCCTTGTGAAAACTGGGAGGTTTTTTTGTTGATTTTTATAACAAATCGAATAAATTCTTTCCAAATCTTAAAGCATAAATTAAAACTTTTTTCTATCATTACATTTTCACTTTTAGTTAATATAAATTTTAAAATTTGAAAGATTTTAAAACAAAAATTTTAGAAGTATATATACCGTTTTTAATAGTTTCTTTAGGAACTATGGTTTCCTATAATATTTTTC
Source organism: Polaribacter sp. 2305UL8-11 (assembly GCF_058147165.1). Classification (NCBI taxonomy): domain Bacteria; kingdom Pseudomonadati; phylum Bacteroidota; class Flavobacteriia; order Flavobacteriales; family Flavobacteriaceae; genus Polaribacter; species Polaribacter sp. 2305UL8-11. The sequence goes on from NZ_JBYVJW010000017.1 coordinate 20,636, forward strand.
GTTGGATTTTAGATATAAAACTTGGTATTTTACCATTAAAAGAAAATTTACTAAATTTTTGGATTCCTTTTACCATTCCCTGGATTACAATACTTATCTGGCTTAGAAGAAGAATTCGAATTTTAAACGTTAATGGCAAAAGAGATAATGGATACTTTGGCTATCAATTTATTATGTCTTTTGCAATAGCAATGCCAATAATTATTAGTCAGAACTACATTGAAAAGAGTTCTTTTGATTTAATTGAAATCGCATCAGTATCAGAAATAAAAGAATTAAAAAAAGAAAAATACTTTAAAATATCTTCATTTGATATAGTACATAATTCAAGTCATTTTTACACTACAACAAGGACATCTGGAAGAAATAATGATAGATTAAACTTTTATATTTATGTTGCTTGTCCTTTTAAAAACACAAATTCTATTTGGTATGGAGTTGACTATAGCAATAATGTAAGTAATAGAATTAATGATGAAAAGAAAAATTATGAATATAGAAGTTTTATAAAAAGTTCAGAAAAAGTTTTTAAAACATACAACTTCCATAATGTGAAATATTTTGAAAAACTTGGTTATTCAGATACAAAAGATGGCTTTTTAGAAGCAATTAAGGAAAAAAAACCAAATATTAGTGATAATGAACAAATTATACTAATTCCTAAAAATGATATTTTTGAAAATAGGCTTGGCAATTCTTTCTTTTGGATTTTTGGTTCATTTGGTATAGGGGCTTTTATTTTATTTTTTATGGTCGTAATTCCAAAAATTGATGAAAAGGAATTAAAAAACTTCAAAAAAAACAAACCTTTAAAAGAAGATATTTTACAATATACTCTTGGATTTTTAAATCCTTTTGGAGAATATAAAGCTACTGCAATTTTACTACTTCTTAATATTATTGTTTTTCTGGTTATGATTTTTGGAGGGTTAAATTTAGTTTCTCCCACATCAAAAGAATTACTTGAAATTGGAGGAAATAGAAGGTTTGAGGTTATAAATGGAGAATACTGGAGGTTATTTACTTCTATGTTTATTCATGGAGGATTAATGCATTTATTTATGAACTTAATTGGTCTTTATCTTGGAAGTTTTTTTTTAGAATATATATTAGGTTCTATAAAACTAATTATAATTTATATTGTTTGTGGCATTTTAGCAAGTTTGGCAAGTATTTATTGGAACATAAACACAGTTAGTGTTGGAGCATCTGGAGCAATTTTTGGATTTTATGGCTTAATATTAGCCTTTACAGTTTTTAAAATTTATCCCAGTTATCAAAGAAGAACAACTTGGATGTTATTGGGACTTTATGCAGGTATAAGTCTAATATTCGGTTTTTTGGGAGGCATTGACAATGCAGCTCATTTTGGAGGATTAATAAGTGGGTTTATTATTGGGGCTCTTTTAATAGCAACAAATAAATCTTCTCTAAAAAGTAACGCAAAGTAAAATATTTTTAAAGTTAATTTTATTCCAAGAAAGTTAGAACATACTTTAAAACTGACTCTACTCTGTTAAATTTTATAAAAATTAAAAGTCTAATTTTAAACTTAACTAAATAAAAAGTAACTTTAACTCCTTAAAATGATATTGTTACTCAATATCGTTTTTTAGTAAAAGTCTATTATTATAGTTTTACAATGAATTTAAAACACATCATTATGAAAACATTAAACATTAAAAAACAAGTATTTACAATTGGTAGTTTTTTACTATTATTTTTATTCTTTTCTAACACAATAACTGCCCAAGAAATTAAAGTGAAAGGTGTAGTAAAAGGTAAAACCGAAATTAAAACAGAAGTTTTAAATGGTGCCAACATATTTTTAAAAGGCACTAAAACTGGGACCACTTCCAATAGAAAGGGTGAATTTACCTTTCCTCAAAAATTAAAAGTTGGAGATGTTTTAGTATTTTCTTACTTGGGTTTTGTTAAAAAAAGAGTAAAAATAACTCAAAATTCTAGCACTATAAATATTGTTTTAAACGAAGATAATAACCAAATGTTAGGAGCACTAAACTCTAACAAGCGTTACAAATCTAAAAGACAAAAAACGCAGTAATTAATGCATAAAATAAGTCTTTTTTTACTTTTACTTTTTTCTGTTATTGGTTTTTCGCAACAATCAGATTTTAAGCATATTAATTTTAATAAAGCAGATTATATTGCAAAAAAAGTAAAAGTAAAAAGGCTTTACAATTTAAATAAACTTACTTTTTCAATAACTCAAAATTTAGAAACTGATGTAGAAAAAGTAAGAGCCATTTATGTTTGGATTTGTAGCAATATTGCAAATAATTTTAATTTGTATGCTTTAAACGAAAGAAAAAGGAATCGCTTTAAAAAAGATTCTGTAAAACTCCAAAATTGGAACTCAAAATTCAAAAAAAAACTCTTTAAAGAACTTTTAAAAAAGAAACGTACTATTTGCACAGGTTATGCCTATTTGTTTAAAGAAATGTGCACTATAGCAGGCATAGAAAGTAAAATGGTAAATGGTTTTGGTAGAACAAGTACTGTAGATTTTAGCCAACTAACCATGCCCAATCATACTTGGAATGTTGTAAAACTAAATAACAAATGGTATTTATGTGACCCAACTTGGTCTACAGGAATTTCATTTCCTGAAGAAGGCAGGTTCAAATTCGATTTTAACAATGGTTATTTTTTAGCAAATCCAGAGCTATTTTTTAAAAATCATTTTCCTTTAGAAAAAAAATTCTCTTTACTAAAAGAAGAAACTCCTAGTTTTTTAGAGTTTACAAAAATGCCCCTACTTTATGGTGCAGCTTACAATTATATTTCTGAGCATCAACTACCGTTAAAAATGCATCATGAAATTAAGAAAGATTCTATGGTTTCTTTTCAATACAAACTTAAAAGAAAATTAGCCTTAAATAAAGTCAAATTTGTGTTGTATAATGGTGGAAATGAAGTGCGAATGAACCCCACAAAAAAGCATATCAAAAATAATACTCTTACATTAAATCATCTTTTTAAAAGAAAAGGTTTTTTCGATTTGCATTTATACTTTGAAAATAAAATTATTGCTACATATACATTTGATGTAAAAAAATAAAATCTCTAAAAAAAAATTGTATTTTTAAAACCTAATTTTAAATTACAAAATCTATGAAATGGAAAGGTAGACGAAGAAGTAGCAATGTAGAGGATAGAAGAGGCATGTCTTCTGGAAGAAGTTCTGGAGGAATTGGAGGTGGTTTAGGCAAGTTACTTATCCCCTTAGTTTTAAAGTTAATCACAACAAAAAAGGGATTAATTATTGTAGCTATCGTTTTAGGTATCATGTATTTTACGGGTAACAATCCTTTAAATTTCTTTACTGGTAGTTCTAATAATCAAATACAAAACACCAATTACAAAGGGTCTGCAAAAGAAAATGAATTGGCAGAATTTAGTGCTACAGTTTTAGCAGATACAGAAGATATTTGGAAAAAAATTATACCAAATTACAGAGAGCCAACTTTGGTTATTTTTACAAGGTCTGTAAATTCTGCATGTGGTTCTGCTTCTAGCTCAACTGGTCCTTTTTACTGTCCTGCTGATGAAAAATTGTATATTGATTTAAGTTTTTTTCAAGAAATGGAACGTAAGTTAAATGCTCCTGGAGATTTTGCGCAAGCTTATGTAATTGCTCATGAAGTTGGGCATCATATCCAAAATTTAACTGGTATAAATAGAAAAGTACAATCTATGCGTGGCAGAATTAGTCAAACAGAATACAATAAATTATCTGTTAAATTAGAATTGCAAGCAGATTTTTATGCAGGTGTGTGGGCACATCATTCTCAAAGAATAAACAAAATGATGGAAAGAGGAGATCTAGAAGAAGCCTTAAATGCAGCACATGCAATTGGAGATGATCGTTTGCAAAAACAATCTACAGGAAGAGTAGTACCAGATTCTTTTACACATGGTACTTCTGCCCAAAGAATGCGTTGGTTTAAAAAAGGTTTTGATACAGGTGATGTAAATCAAGGTGATACTTTTAATGCAACTTCTTTATAGTTTCCTTAATTTATAACATTTCGTTATGTAAAAGAAGCTCTAAATAATATATCTATTTTAAAAAAATAGTGGTTAAAATCATACGCTTAAGCAGTTTTATAATTTCTGAAAACCACTTAAACCTCAAACATATTATACACTTAAAGTTTTAAAAAAATCTTTTGTTATCTTTGAGAAAACCAATCTCAAATGAAAAAACTATTTTTTTATTTTCTATTTTCTAGTCTGTTTATAAATGCCCAAGCAAATACAGAAGTTCACGTTTTTGATATTAAAAATAATGGCAAAAATTACATATTAGAAAACGGAAAAAACATTTCAAACAATGCTGGTTATGATAGTCAGCCCTTTTTCTACACTAATGATAAAATTATTTTTTCTTCCTCAAGAAATGTAAATACAGATATTTTACTTTACGATTTAAAAAATAATAAAAAACGTTTTATTTCGAATACAGAAAATGGTGGGGAATATTCTCCTCAAAGAATTCCAGATTCAAAAAATATTTCTGCTGTAAGATTAGATAATAATGGTTTACAAAGATTTTATAAATATGACTTTAAATCTGGAGAGAGTAAAGAAATTATACAAAATTTAAAAGTAGCTTACCCCACTTGGTTAGATAAAAGAACAGTAATTGCTGTAGCTATTGTTAACGACTCTTTAGAGTTATTTGTAAGTGATTTAAAAAAGAAAGAAAATGTTTCTGTCGCTAAAAATATTGGAAGATCTGTACATAAAATTCCAAACACAAATTTGGTAAGTTTTATTAGCAAAGAAAATAAAGAATATTGGCTTTTAAAATCATTAAATCCAGTTACAAAAGAAATTAAAACAATTACTTCTCTTGGTAAAACAGAAGATGTTACTTGGTTGCCAAATGGTACTTTACTTATTGCCAAAGGAAATAATGTCTATCAATTTAATCCAGAAAAAAATAAATATCCAAGTTTATTTTTTAGTTTTTCTGATGAAAATATTAACAATATTTCTAGAATTACAGTAAATGCAGATGCTACTAAAATTGCAATTGTAGCAGAAGTTTCACCAAGATATTTAGCTCAAGAACAATTAGATGGATATAACAAAAGAGATATAGAAGCATTTTTAAAACCCTATGCTAAAAACGTAAAAGTATATAAGTTTCCTAATAAACTAAATTATGAAGGTTTAGAAACCATGCATAAAAACTATGCTACTTTTTTTGAAAACACACCAGACTTACATTGCAAATTAATAAAAAGAATTGTTCATAAAGACAAAGTAATAGACCATGAATTGGTAACTGCAAATGGCAGAACATTTAAGGCTGTTGCTATTTATACCATGAAAAATGGTAAAATAACTTCTGTAACTTTTCTATAATACAAGTAATTATGAAATTTTTACATTCTAAGAATAGACTCGAAGCACTTTCTGATGGAGTATTTGCATTTGCAGCCACATTAATGGTTGTAAACTTAGGCTCTTCTACAGCTATAACTTCTTTTAAAGAAGAACTACCAAACTTTATAAGTTTTGCTGTCAGTTTTTTTGTGATGATGGCAATTTGGAAAGTGCATTACAATTTTTTTAGAAGAACCAACTATATAGATAATTGGATTATTGCTTTAAATATGATTTTATTATTTACAGTTTTATTTTATATTTTTCCTGTTCGTTCTTTATTACTAACAGGTTTTGGAGGAGAGCGTATTTCTATAAATGAGTTTTCTAATATTTTTCAGTTATATAGTATTGGTTTTTCTTTAATTTTTTTAAGTATTTATTTAATGTATTTAAGAGCTTTTAAAAGAGAAAATCCAAACAATAAAAATCTAAAATTGTTATTTTACGCAAGGCATTTCTTTATTTTTATTTTGGTAGGAATGGTTTCTTTTATCTTGGCAAAATTTCAAATAGGTTTAAGATTTGGTGTACCTGGTTTTGTATATGCTTTTTTAGGGCCTTTGTGCTACTTTCATTCAGTTAAATTTCATAAAAAACACAATTTAACATATTAATGTAAACGTTTGTTAAAGTGATTTTTTAAGAAAACTACTTGAATCATAATCATTAATCCAAAGAAAAATACCGAATACAAAACTGTATTAGAAAATGTAATAGAAAATGTAATAGATTCAAATAAACTTGGCATTTGAATTTTATCAAGAAAAGAAAAATCTATAGATGGTAAGTTATGGGTACTTTTATCATCAATTTTAAAAGAAATAAAAACCAGCGCTAATACAATTGCGCTAATAAAAAACCATACTTTTTTAGAAATTAAAGCACTAGTTTTAAAAACTTTAGGCGTTTTTTCTTTCAAAATATTTTGCATAAGAGACGTTGTAAAGTCTGCAGAAATTTTTTCTTGCGGAATTTCTCTCACATACTTTTTTGCAAAAGCATCTAACTCTTCTATATGTTTATTTTCTCCCATAATGATTTATAATTTCTGGTGCTACATTTTCCTCTACAATGGTTAATAATTTCTTTCTAGCTCTGTGTAATTTTACTTTTACATTGGCTTCAGATAGTTGTGTAACTTCTATAATTTCTTTTAAAGATAGTTCATCATAATAAAACATCCAAATTATAGAACGCTCATCTTCTGGCAATTTTAGCAAACAATTGTTCATTATTGTTGCACGTTCTTTTCTTTCTATTCCTTGTAAAATATCTTCCACAGATTTTATCTGATTGATTGTAATTTCGTTTATTTCATAAGAATGACTGTGTTTTTTGTACTTCTTTATGGTATCTAAGCTTGTATGATATCCTATTCTATATAACCAAGTAGAAAATTTAGAGTCTCCTTTAAAATTTTTTAAATTTTTGTATGCTTTAATAAATGTATCTTGACTAATTTCTTCTGCTTCTTCCCTATTCTTTGTCATTTTATAAGCCAAAGAAAAAACCATGTCTTTATAATTATCAACAAGAAAAGCAAACGCATTTGCATCTCCATTGATGACTTTTGAGATATATAGTTGGTCGTTTTTGTTAGTCATTTTATCTTTGACTGTATAATGTGCAAATAGGTTACAACTTTTCTTAATTTTTTTTTTACTTTTTTTGTAACCTTATTTTAAATGTTGTCGTCAAAGCTACAAACACAATAAAATTAATCATTTAAACTTTAAAAATAATAAATTATGGAAGTAGCAATTTTAGCAGTAATCTTTGGAAGCATATTTGGGGTCTTTTACCTTTTCTTCTCTACAAGAAATAAAGAACGTTTAGCACTAATAGAAAAAGGTGCAGATGCAACAATATTTATGAAAGGGCAAGTTAAGAACGCAGCTCCTTTTTGGAAAGTCTTAATTTTAAATCTATCGCTTTTATTAATGGGTATAGGTTTGGGTGTATTTTTAGGTTTGGTTTTAGATACATATACTGGTTTAGAAAGTGATGCTATATATCCAGCAATGATTTTCTTTATGGCTGGTGTTGGCTTATTTGCTGGCTTTAACTTAACTAAAAAATTAGACAAAGAATAACAAATATTCAAAATTCGACTTTAAAACCATTTCTATTAAATTGAAATGGTTTTTTTATTTTTAAAAATCTGTATCTTTAAAGAAAATATTTTACGGTGAGTAACGATTACAAAGACAGCAAGTTTAAAGAACTTTTAGACAAATTACAACAAGAAAGTTGGCAGTTAGAATTGTTAATCTCGGGGTTTGCTATTTTTGGTTTAATAACAGTATTACCACACATTAAAACTGCAATGGTTATTGCAGAAAATGACAGAGAATTTTTTTATTTTGTACCAACATTAATTGCATTTACAGCATGTTCTATCTTAATTTTTAATTTATTAATTCACGTAATTTTAAGAGGATTATGGATTGGTGCTTTAGGTTTACGATATGTTTCTGGTGATATCGATTTTGAAAAACTGAATTACCAAAACAGATTTTCTAACTACTTAAAAAAAAGAATTGTTTCTTTTGATAAGTACGTTGCTACTTTAGAAAATTATTGCAGCATATTATTTGCAATTTCTTTTTTATTAATTTTTTATGTAATCTCTATAGCAATCATTTTATTATGCTTAGTGTCTGTTGCTTCACTTATAATTTCTAATGATGATTTACCAGAAACACCAAGAATAGTAATTGGAGCATTTTTAGTGTTTTTTATAATTATTGGTTCTTTTTTAGTTTTTATCGATTTTTTAACCCAAGGTTATTTAAAAAAGAAAAAATGGCTCTCTAAAATTTACTTTCCTTTTTACTGGGTATTTAGTTTTTTAACGTTAACTTTTCTTTACAGACCTTTAGTTTATAATTTTTTAGATAATAAATTTACAAGAAGATTAAGCTTTTTTTTAGTCCCTTCTTACATTGCTATTTCAGTTTTAGTGTCTTTTAAACATCAGAAAACAAATTATCTAGAATCTGCAAAAAAAGTTCCTAATACCTATTTAGATGTAAGAAATTATGAAGATTTACTAATTAAAGATGATGATTTTGCTAGAGTAGCCACCATACAATCTAAAGTAATTCATGAACCTTATATAAAACTCTTTAGAATTTTTACAGAAAATGTAGAAAATAGAATTTATAATTATCATCCATCATTAAAACCAAAAGAAGACAAAAGAGGCTTTAAAACAGATATTGTAATGTTTAGTTCTACAAAATCCTTAAAAAATAGAGATAGTTTAACAAGAAAATATTTAGAAGTTTTTAATCTTACACACCAAGTCTATATAGATTCTGTAAAATATAATAGCGCCTTTTTAATAGCAAAAAACAAAAGAAAACAATTTGGTTTTGAAACCTATATAAACATTAAAAATCTTTCAGATGGAAAACATATATTAAAATTAAAAAGAACTAGAAAAAGAAAAAAAGATACTATTGAAACAACAGATATAACTATTCCATTTTGGTACTTTAAAAACTAAAAAATGAAAAAAACTACAATCTTATTTTTATTATTTGCATCAGTAATTTCAGCACAAACAGACTCTAAAATTTACGATATTATCAATGCAGTATCAGCAGAAAGAATTAAAGCTGATGTAAAAACACTAACAGAGTTTGGAACAAGAAATACATTTTCAGATACTATTTCTAACACTCGTGGAATTGGAGCTGCAAGACGTTGGATAAAATCAGAATTCGAAAACATTTCTAAGAATTGTAACAATTGTATAGATGTTTTTTATCAAAAAGATTTTGTTACCAAAAAAGGAAACAGAAGAGTACCTCATGATGCTTGGATTGTAAATGTTGTTGCCATACAAAAAGGCACAAAATATCCTAATAGATATGTTATTATGAGTGGAGATATAGACTCTAGAGCAAGCAATACAATGGATTTTAAAACGGATGCTCCTGGTGCAAATGACAATGCTTCTGGTATGGCTGGAACCATAGAAGCTGCAAGAGTATTAAGTAAGTATAAATTTGAAAGTAGTATAATTTATGTAGGTCTTTCTGGAGAAGAACAAGGACTTTTTGGAGGTGCAGGATTAGCAAAATATGCCAAAGAAAAAGGTTGGGATATTATTGGAATTTTAAATAACGACATGATTGGAAATATAAAAGGTGTAGATGGTGTTATAGACAATAGAGCTTTTCGTATTTTTTCTGAACCCACGACTACAGCAGAAAAAGATCCTGCTAAATTAGCAAGACTGGCAAGAGCTCGTCGTTTTTATGGTGGTGAAGTTGATGGTATTTCTCGTCAATTGGCAAGATACATTCATAAAAATGTAAAGACATATATGCCAGAAATGAATCCGATGATGATTTATAGATTAGATAGATTTGGAAGAGGAGGACATCACAGACCTTTTAATGATTTAGGTTTTGCAGGTATCAGAATTATGGAAGCACACGAAAATTACACACAGCAACACCAAGATATTAGAACAGAAAATGGAATACATTATGGAGATACTTTTGAGCATGTAAACTTTCCTTATGCAAAAAAATTAACAGCCGTAAATGCCATTAATTTAGCTAGTTTAGCTTGGGCTCCAGAAGCACCAAAAGAGGTTGCTATTGGAGGAATTGTAGAAGCAAATGCCAGACTTAAATGGTCTAAAGTAAATGGAGCTAAAGGTTATAAAATTTATTGGAGAGATACTACATCTCCTACTTGGGACAACTCAAAATACGTAGAAGCAACTGAATTTACCTTAGAAGGAATTGTTATTGATAATTTCTTTTTTGGAGTGGCAGCTGTTGGCAAAAACGGTCATGAAAGTGTAGTGGTTTTTCCAAATAAAATTTGGAGATAATTGAAACCTCTAAAGTATTTTATAATTTGTTTTTTCTTAATTTCATGTTCAGAAATAAAGAAAAAACCAAGTTTTATATTTCTTAACTACACACAAGATTCAATATTTGTAACTGGTAGAAATACTGCTGTGGTTCCAACATTTTTAAAAATTAAAGATGCAAAAAACAAATCCACAAGAATCATAGATTTTAATAAACCTGATTCAATTTTAATTTTAAAATTTCATAAATCAAAAACAGATTCTTTAAAAATTTTCAAAGATTTTAAATTTTCTATGTTTTACGGAGCATCTTCAATAGTAAAATATGATACTTTATACAATTACAATTTACCTTTTCCTAAAGGAAAACGCTATCGTGTTTTGCAAGGACAAAATGGTAGTTTTTCTCACAAAGGTCCCAATTCTAAATATGCCATAGACTTTAAAATGAATATTGGCCAAAAAGTTTGTGCAATTAGAGAAGGCTATGTTGTAATTGCAAAAAGTAGTTCTAATGAAGGTGGAAGTAGTAAAAAATACTTGCCAAAAGCGAATAAAGTTTTTGTGTACCATAAAGATGGTACATTTGCACAATATGCACATTTTAAGCAAAATGGAGTATTTGTAAAAGCTGGTGATACTATAAAAAAAGGGCAGATTATTGGTCTTTCTGGAAACACAGGCTACTCTACAGAACCACATTTACATTTTGTACTTTACAAACCAACAGTTAATGGTCTGGTTTCTATTCCTTTTATTTTAGACTCAATTCCTTCAAAAAATTATAAGAAAGGTAAAACTGCATTTCACAACTAAAATTTTATTATAAAGCTAAACAACCTAATTTTCAAATAATTATAGGTGAAAATTATCTCTACATAAGAATTATCAATAGCTAAATTTTCTTTAATAAAAGTATTACTATTATATTTGGGTATAAAACTTTTTATTATGAAAGCACTAACCACATTTGTATTAATTATTTTTGTTCACATTTCTTACGGACAAGAAAAAAACAACCTTCAGGATGCAATTTTTAAAGTGAATATAGAAGAAAACCATTTTTTAATTGATGATATTTTTTCTAATAAGCCAATAGAAATAAAAAGTTTTAAGCCCTTAAAACCTGTAAATAACTCCGAAGGAAAATTTCCTAAGTATATTACTAAGGTTACAATGAGTAATGAAGAATCTGATAAAATAGAAAATAAATCTTCCATTGTATTAGAAAATAAAATTCGATTTATAAATCAGTTAATTATAAAAAAACTAATAGATAATAGTAATCTTTCGTACAATCAAATTATGATGTATGGAGATAGAGATGTAAAAATTGATAAAAACATACCCCAATATAAAAATCATTTAAAATTAAGCTTGCAATTAAATTCTGAAGTAGAAATACAAATAGGAAAAAATTTATACAACTACTTAAGAAAAATTAACAAAACAGAACCAGAAAAATTATTACAAGGCAGTTTAAATTTACTTGCTATAAATTTTTAAAAAATTATCATATAAAAACTTTTTTGGATTGATTTGAATTGGTGTCTCAAAAATAATTGAGGCATCAATTTTATTTTTATCTTTATTTTGTTTTAAAAGTATGGAAACAAAAGAAGAATTTTATTTTAAAAATGATATTGAATGGCGCAATTGGTTATTAAATAATTATGCGTCTTCTAAAGGAATTTATCTTATTTTTTATAAAGTAGAAAATGATGAAGAATCGATGCGTTGGGAAGAAGCTGTAAAAGTAGCTTTATGTTTTGGTTGGATAGATTCTACTGCAAAAAGTTTAGGTAATGGAAAAAGAAGACAATACTTCTGCCCTAGAAGTCCAAAAAGTGTTTGGAGTGCATTGAATAAAAAATACATCAAAGAACTTACTGCAAATAACTTAATGCATAAAAGTGGATTAGAAATTATTAAAATTGGTAAACAAAATGGCTCTTGGACAGCCTTAGATGCTGTTGAAAAAGGAATTATCCCTGAAGATTTACAAGCTGAATTTGACAAAAATAAAGTCGCTTTTAAAAATTACAAAAACTTTGCTCCAAGCTACAGAAAAAGCTATTTGTACTGGTTAAATCAAGCTAAAAGAGTTGCTACAAGACAAAAAAGAATATCAGAAATTATTTCTTTTTGTGAGCAAAACATTAAATTAAGAGATACACGCTAATCTATGAAAACGAAGCCATTAAAAATAATTCACACAAATACTTACAACATTTTTGTTCCAAAGGAAGAGTATCAACCGTTTGCAGATCAAAAAATGAGTCGTGTAAAAGTAAAAGCAAGTCATCAAAACAAAATAATTAAGTTCTATGCTGCTGTAAAAAAAGATAAAGCTTCAGGTGATTTTAAAATGATGTTTAGCAAGCAAAAACAAAAAGAATTGGGTTTGTCTTTAGGTGATGAATTTAAAATCCAGCTTTTTGAAGACACCTCTAAATACGGAGTAGAAATGCCAGAAGAGTTAGAAGCGGTTTTACTAAGCGATTATGATGCTTACCAAATTTTTGAATCTCTTACTAAGGGAAAACAAAGAAGTATTATTTACTATATTTTACGATTAAAAAATGTACAGAAAAGAATAGATCAATCTTTGTTATTATGTAAAAATTTAAAAAGAGGAAACATTCAAAATAAAGAACTTTTTAAATCCATATAAGATTTTATAAGAAAAGGGGGGGGGGGGGGGGGTAAATCAAACTATATTTAAAGTTCAATATGAAAAAAATCAAGAAGAAAATATAATCTTCTTGATTTCTTAGATAAAAAGCTTTTTTAAAAGAACTACATCTTAATAACCTTTTTTATAAATGTTTTTTTATTGGTATAAATTCTTACATTATATAAACCTTTAGCCAAGTTGCTTATATCAATGCTATTTTTAAAATTAGTTAGTTTTTTCTTAAGAAGTAATTTACCTCTTACATCATACATTTCTATAGTATTATTTTTAGAATTTGTAAAATGGATAAAAAGATTTTTAACGACTGGATTGGGATGTAAACTAAATTCTAATTCAGAATTTTCACTACGCAACACTTTCTTTTTTGCTATTGACCCTTTTGCTGAAGTATTTGTTGGAAAATCATAATTATTATAGGTTGCAAAAAAAGTATTACCAAATTTATTTGCAGCCAATCCAAATAGCATCGAAGAGTAATCTATACCCTGTATTTCATTAGGTTTCCACGATAATTCATCTAAACTGTATCTCCATAAAATAGTTTCTCCTGTAGGTAAATTATACAAACCTCTATTGCTAGATAACATCTGTATTAAATCATTTTTAACAGTAGCGTCTATGCCTAAGTAACCACCAATAATATGTGGTGAAACTACGTGTGCAGGATGATGATTTATATCATCTGCATTATACCCATACTGTGTATAATTGTTATTACCAATAGTTATAGGTGAGCTACCAGCACCTAAACCCCACTCATAGCTACTTAAATGATTTTGGGGAAAATTATAAAGAATATGTGAAAAGTATAACTTGTCCGCAGCTAAAGCATTAGCCATATAATTTTTATAAGTAGAGCTATTATAAGCCCATGGCACTAAATAAAAAGGGAATTGAATCACAAAATCTGAACGAAAACTATTGCCAGCGCTGAAATCTGATAGTAATTCTTTACCCCAATAATTTGCATACGCAAAGTTATTTAATTGCGTCCAAACGTTCCATGCAGTTGTTCCATTTCCAGGATTATTTTGTTCAGACTCTTTTGCTAAATAGGCAACAATCATATACTCATTAAAAGGTTTCGCTGCATATCCTTGTCCGTTTCCAGAAGCAGTTTGCTCTAACCAAATAGATCCCTGAGAAGCATCATCTATTGCAGAAACCCAATTAACAGATAAAAACAGCTCATTTACATAATTTGTGATTTGAGTATTGTTACTAAAATATTTTTTGGCAAACAAAGCTCCTGTAGTAAGTAAAGCAGTATCTATAGTACTATACTCAGAATTCCAAGCTCTAGCACCTGTATTAATATCTAGAAAATGCCTATAGTATCCATTGCTATTTCTATCTGGTGTAAAACCAGAGGTATAACCTAAAATAGTTTGCAATGTTTGAATTATTTTTGTTTCTGCATCCGTAATGTAACCTGCTTTATCTGCAATACATAAAGAAATTAGAGCAGTACCAACGCTTGCAGTTGAAATCGGATGGTAATCTGACCAACCTTGTTTTATAATTTTAGAATCTCTATACATACCATTTGGCAATCTTAAAGATTCATACAGTTTGCATGTATTTTCTAACAGCTTATCTGTTGTTATTTGAGCTTGAGTTTTAAAACTAAACAAAAATAATAAAACACATAACGAATTCATGATTTTGTTAAAGTAGAAATTTTTCATTTTTTAAATTTTAGTGGATAAATATTTAATTTGATATAAACTTAATTTGAATTTTTCATCAAAAAAAGAGAGGTATCTACACAAAATAAAAAACAAATTTAAATAACTTATATACAGGCAGTTATTTTTTATGCTGTATTTTTTTTTAACATAATGTTGTGGTTTTGATGTAGTTGTTTTAAGGAGAATTATTATTATTTATATAAAGTTTTATTTGTGAAATACACAATTAAATAAACTACTCATAAAAAAAGAAGAAGTATGTATAAAAATTATACATACTTCTTCTTTTAAGAGATACCAATAACATTAAAAATTTACTCTATTTTAACACTTACTATGCATTCTATATTTTAAAAAATTAATAAAGTTGTAATCTATAAGCTAATTTTTTCTACCATGATGCTACAATTCTTTTTATAGTTGAAGGTAATAAAATACTATCTTCTTTGTAGTTTGAGGTCAGAACGCCATCTATCAAAACTTTCTTAGGTTTATTGTCTACTGGCCAGAATAGTTTTATCTCTTTTAAATCTTGAAACTTACTATCTATTGTAACCATTAAAATTTTATTTTTGTACTCTATCTTTATGATTGCATTTCCAAAATGTGTTGGGAATTTTTTTAGAGAAATACCTTTATTTTTTAACCAATTTAATGGAGTTGCTTTCAATAATTCAATTCTTCTATTTACATCATCTTCTAGAATAATTAATCCTCTTACAGAGTTTACGTAACCAGAACCAACCCAAGTATGAGGCATATCTCCAATGTAACTTGCCAGTCTTTTTCTACTATGAACTACTTCTCCCCAATGATTCCATTCCATAGGTCTTTTATCTTTAAAAAGCATAGCATGTAAATCTTTAGCTTCTTTTCTCATTCCTAATTTTGCAAGTGCTAAAATATTTCGATTTTCGTAAGGCGTATAACTATACGTTTTTCCATTAGAAACTCTATCGTTTACAAAATACACGTAGCTTTTAAAAGTTTTTTGTAATAAACTATTTGGAATTACAGATGTTGCTTGACACGGAAATAAACTTATAGCAATAGAAGTGGGATCACTATCACCTAAGTCTGCAGATGATGGTGCATAATCTATATTAAAATGTTTAACCGTTAACTCTATTGATTTTTTAATACTATTCCTAAAAATTTCTTGTTCTTTTTTTGCCCAATGTGCAACTTTAGTATTATTTAATTCTTTGGCAGCATATTCTCCATCAATCCATCCTCTTATGGCCCAAAAATCATCCCAATAAGAGTGTCTTGGAATATCATAACCTTCATGACTAATCGATGCTGGAAGAATTCCTTTAAAGCGTTCGTTATCTTCTTCTTTGCTCATATAGCCTTTTTGTAAAGTTTTATTACGTAGCTCAACCATATATTTCATAGCGTTATGCACATTACTAAAATGTTTTTTTAAAAACTTTTTATCTTTGGTAAATCTGTAATATTCCATAATTCCATAGATAAATTCTCCTTGGGCATCCCATTCTATATCAGCACCATATCCTGTGAAATTTTCTCCTTTATTTGATAAAATTGGTGGAACATGCCCATCTTTTCTTAAACGTTTTGCATACCATTCCATATAATTTTTGGCTTCTTCTAATAATCCCATACGCATCAGAGCAGAACAGGTCATAGCTCCATCTCTAATCCAAGTACGGTTGTAGTTTCTAGAACCTGGCTGTATTACAGTACCATCTTGATTGAGTAAAATATATCCTATTTGAGATTTTACAGTATTTTCTACTTCTTTGTTTCCCAGAGAAAAACCAACTTTATCTAATTTGTTTTTCCAAAATTTTATTTGAGTATTTCTGTGGTCTTCAAAATTTTTATGAAATTTTACTTCATTTATATTATTATGCAAAGGCATAGCAACTCTGATACTTTTATTGTTTTTGGGGCTTATATTTAACGTATATTCCAAAGCACCAGATATTAGTCCTTCTTGACTTATAGCTGTTTTAGCTTTTGGAAACTTGCCTTTAAATATTTGTTCTGCAGCAGATTGATTTTTTATAGTTGTTACTCCAGATTTTTTTGGCTTCTTATCAAACACATAAAGTACTTCATCATTTACATATAACTCTATTTGGTTCTTTTCTTTAATAGAGAGTTTGTTAATTAATGAAAGCCCACCATGTTGCCATTTTGGATTAATCTGCATAGGGTGTAATACCAAAAATAAAGAAGCATCTAATTTTTTAGAGGTTTTATTTTGTAAAGTATAAGAAACTTCACTTACAGAATTTTGTGCTGCACCGTAAGCTAATCCACTAATTACTAAATTAAAATCTTTGAAAACCCAAGTAACAGTTGGTATTGGCAAATAACCATCTGCTAACTGATGTTTTATTTCTTGAGCATCAAAAGCAGTTAATAATTTTCCATTTACTTTAAGTAACGGCATCAATGTTGGCTTACCTGATTTTGGTTCTATATTTCCAAATTCATCAAAAAGCGTTTCCTCAGTATCATTTGGTACTCCTAAAAGTGTCCAATAAACTTGTTTGTGTCTTAATTGATATGGGTACAAACCCTTTGGCATTTTTTTAGCTAAAATTTCATACTTTGCTAATTTTGATATTTCTTTGTTAGGACCGTAAAGACTAATATCTTTAATAGAAAAACCTCCATGAGATTTATTTGGGTTTTTCATTATTAATTTTATGAATCGTACATTCTTTTTTTTGTGTTTCAAAATTTCAAAACCACCTATGCTTTCTTGAATTTCGTATGCTTTTTCCCAACTTTTACCATCCATAGAAGTAAAATATTTGAGTTCTTGAGCATAGTTATCTCCCCAATTTAAAAAGATGCCTCCAATTTCTGTTGGTTGATTCAAATCTATTTCTATTTCAGCTTCTTTTTTATTATTAGATTCCCAAACTGTATTTTCATTTCCGTCTAATATATCAATCGCATTTTGTATGGCTATGTTATTTTCTTTTACAATCGGTATATCCAATCTTCCTTTTAAATTAACATCTATAATAGAAAAACCCCAACCAGTTGCTCTTGTATGTAATTTTATTCTTACATATCTTGCTTCACTAGGTTTTGAAAAAATATCTTGTATATCTCCCTCGCCTTCTTTTGTAGTATACACAACTTCCCAGTTTTTATGATCAACTGATATATAAACAGAAAAAGATTTTGCGTATGCAGTTTCCCAATATATACGCAGTCCTGTAAATAAAAACTTTGCTTTGGTGTCTATTGTTAATTGCTGCTCATCTGCCCAGTTGGAACTCCAACGAGTACTTAAATCTCCATCTATAGCTTTGTTTGCATCAAAACGTTTTTCTTGAGATGAAGATGCAGTTACTTCCCATTGATTTCTGTTAGGTACTTCGTTTTGTGTTTTACAACTGTAAAATATAAATAATACAGATAAGGTAAATATAATCTT
Source organism: Polaribacter sp. 2305UL8-11 (assembly GCF_058147165.1). Classification (NCBI taxonomy): domain Bacteria; kingdom Pseudomonadati; phylum Bacteroidota; class Flavobacteriia; order Flavobacteriales; family Flavobacteriaceae; genus Polaribacter; species Polaribacter sp. 2305UL8-11. The sequence goes on from NZ_JBYVJW010000017.1 coordinate 38,710, forward strand.
TGAAATTAGTTTAATTTTCATCATTGTGTTTTTTTTTTATAAGTGAATGACAATGTTGTTATAGTCATTTTTTAAAAGACTCAAAAATTGCGAAGTATTAATAATACCTCCACCTTTTCTATATTCATTTTTCTGAATAGCAAAATCAATTTTTTTACCATTTACTGTAATTACTTTTGGGTGATATTCTTCTTCTACAACATTAAATTGTAGGTTTATAGGGAAACCTTTATATTGCATAGAAGCGTTTAAACCATTAAGTTTTTTAGGTATTACAGGGTCTATAATCGTATTTTCAAATTCGGTACGTAACCCTAATAAATGCCAAACAATAAGCCCCATATAAATTCCTGGTCCACTAGAATAAATTCTCCAACCACCTTTTAGTGTAATTTTACCTTCTTTCAACTCATTATAACGCTCATCAGCTTCATATCTGTTTTTAAAAGTAACATCAGAACTACTATAATAACAATTAGATTGTCTAACATCTCCGCAAGAAACTATTTCTTGATATGCAACTGGATTAGCCTGTCTTAAAGCTTTTATAAGTGCATTAGCTTTACCCATTCTTGCTAGTGTTTCTGCATATCTTAAATGAGCATGCATATACATAATACCAATTTCTCTGCCAAAAAAACAACTACTTTCTGCACGTTGAAAGATAGTTTGAATTCCTCCATTATATTTAGGAGGCTGATTCATTAAACGAGCTCCATCTGGCCCTTTAAGATGTTTTTCTATAATATTTAAATGAAAATCTGCTTGTTCTTTGCTAAAAATTCCGCTAATAATTCCACGAATCATAGGTAATAAACGATATTTTATATTAGTCTTTGTATCTGAGGGATGAAGCAATAAACTAATACTATTATCAGGTTCTAACAAACCATGACCTGCAACAATATGATCTTTTATTAAATATTTATTAAAATCTGATTGTATCTGAATACAAATATTATTTAAACGGTTTGCATTTGTAGTATCTCCTATCAATTCATAAACTTTTAAAAAAGTTGTAAAGGCTTGATAGTTTAAAGCTACTGTCCAACTAGAAATAAGTCTTTTAGCTAACTCTTTACTAGCAGGTTGCATAGAATCGTTCCAGTCTCCTCCTCCAAAAGGCACAAAAGCAGTATTGGGTATAAAAGAAGCTATTAACATATCTATAAGACGTTGTACATGCTCTAAAAGTGTTGTTTTTTCTGCAAATTCGTTCCCTTTAGTATGGTAATAAGGTAGTATTTCGTTAAGAAAATCTGTATCTCCTGTTGCTTTAATATAGTTACCTAAAGCTATTATACACCAATGATGAATATCTCCATGAGAAGAACCTGCTCTAATTTCTGAATAACTATCAAACATCCACCATTGAGGCCAACCCCCATCTGTATTTTGATGAGAAAATATAGTACGTAAAATTTCTTTAGTTTCTGCGTATTTTTCTGTACATAAAAGTAATTCAAAAGGTCCTTGTGTAGTATCTCTTGTACCCCAAGCTGCACCATCAAATTGTTCTAAACCATGTGGTGTTAATAAATGAGTTAAGGCATTAACTCCATACCAAGGTAAAATTTCTTGAATGATAGAAATATCTTTATCCTCACTGTTTAAATTTAAGTTAGACGATAAATTTACCCAATCTTTTTGTGCATATTCGCAATCTATTTTAAATTGTGCATCTGCATTACTAATTATTGTAAATGTTGATGGTTTAATAACCTCACCTAAAAAACTCATGCAAAAATGAGTAGTTTGATTAACTAAAACATTAAAAAATGTACCTCTATTTTTTTTACGGTTTTTATACAAAGTTTCATTGCCAGATACGCTAAAGTTATTTTCATCACTTTGCAGTAAAATTCTAAACTGCGTGTTTGGAAATTTAGAGGCAATTAAACTACTTTTTTCTGGTACAGAAATGTATTCTTTATGAGTAACTTTTGAGGTTTTCCAACTAATAGCTTCGTCTAAATTATTGGTTATAAAAATATTTACTTTATCTCCTTGTAATATCTTAAAATCTAAATTTACTTGAGGATTGGTTTTAGAGGTCCAAGTTCTAACCTGAAAACAATAATTTTTAAATTTGTAAATCCATCTACAATGGTTCAATCCCATTTCAAAAGCAGAAGGAATCCCTAACAAATAAGAAGTATTATCAATTTCTACAAAAATACGTTGTCCTGTTTCAGCCTCTAAGTTAAATTGGCTTGAAGATAAAGATAAAAAGCGATTAAAATTAGTATTACCCTGTGTAATATGAGAATTGAAAATTCCGCAAGCATAAGCTGTTGTAGATAATATATTTTCGTTTGGTGTGTAACCTGCTTGGGCTTGCAAAATATGACCATGAGGACGATCTACTAAAAGCTCTTTAGCCTTTAAAATTACATGATTGTTTTCGTTATAAAAAAATGATAGTAATTTATGATCTTTTGTTTCTAGATGTCTTTTTTTAGAGCTAAAGAAAACGTTAAGTTCTTTTTCTGACAGCTCTTTTACAGGTAAAAAAACTGCCGAATTAAAAATATTTGTACTAGATTTAAATACATTTTTTGATGTTTGATTAGTAGTCTCTAACTCTAATGTGTTTATAACATCTTTTAATTGTTCTAAGTCCTTTTTTGAAGTTGCTTCTTTATGATTAGCATCGTATTTTGCTACAAATACACTAGTATGTGTATTATTTTTTTGAAGCGAAAAAGGTGCTTCTTGTATTGCAACTATAGATAATTCTGCTGCACATTCTCCTTGCAAAGTTTCTTTTAATAAACTTTCTGGAATACCTGTTTCTCTATAGGTTTTACCATAAAATTGAATACCATCTGTGCTTGCCGATTTTGCTTTATTTTTGCAAAATAACTGAAGCCAAGGTGTTCCTAAACCTTCATTAAAGTTTTGACGACAACATATTACAGCTCCAAAATTTGTATCTTCTAAAATACGTCTTTCTACATATTGGCTTACATAATATTCATTAACTAAAGCATCAGAAATTTGTTTTAAGCCAACGTCTTGTATGTAAATTATATCTAGTTCTTGATTTTCTTGAGTAGTATTTTCTGTGTTGATAATCCAATGCCAACCTGTAAAATTCTCTGAAAGCTTTAACTGGCAATCATAATTTATGCCTTGCCATTTGCCTCTTGCAATAAAACAATTGTTTTCTATAAAAAAATCGCTATTACTTTCAGACCCTAAAAGAGGTGTAAATTGGTAAGAATTATTTATTTTTTTTCTTAAAAAAATGTTAGCTCCTGCTTTAGAGAACTTAGAGTTTTGTTTTAAACTAATACGAATTGGTTGTGCTTCTATACTTTTTATAGCACCATTATTTAAAAAATTAAATACCAATCCTTTTGAGCTTTTTATAGATAAATTTGGTTTATTAGACATATTATTGCAATTATTTTTCTGATATATTATTGTAAGCGTTATTTCTTTTTTCTAAAGCTATTTTTATCTCATAGCAACGCTCTTCTGTTAACGGATATTTAAGAGTAACCAAAAAAGAAATTAAGCATAAAATTAAAGGCAAACCAATTTCTACAGCTCTCATCATAAACAATGTATATGAAGATTGTTGTGTTAGTGCCAACGTGTTTTCTTTAATTTGTTTAAGTTCTTTTTCTAATAGTTCTAAATCAGTAATTTGTAAACTGTTTATTTGTGTATTAACCATCTGTAAATCTTTGTTAAGTTTTTTATAATGGTCTTTACTGTTTTCTTTTTCTAAAGCCTCATTTTTTAAATGATTTTGGAGTAAAGCTCCTGTTACTTTAGCTTTTAAAATACCTAATTCTAAAAATTCAACTATATTTTTAGTATTCATATTTGTAAAGTCTTTAGAAGTTTCTGTAAAAGACAACAAATTAGATTGTACAGATAAATTGTGTTCAATATTTTTTACACTTTTTATGGTTTTATTAAATAATGCTTCTTTAAAGTTCTTGGTCTCTAAACTAATTTCTGTTTCATTTTTAAGACTTTTTTGATAATTGCTTAAGGTTACCAAATACTCTTTAGCATTATTTGTGGCTTTTTTGTGTAGTTCATCTGCCTTTATTTTGTATTCTGCAAATGGTAATTTTTTATCATTTTTAATAGTTTCTACACGTGTTAAAACTTGGTTTACTGTACCTTTTAAATCATCTACTTTTGTTACTTGTGCTTCATCAAACTGAGTAAATACAATAAGTAAACCTGCAACAAAACTGGCTAATGCTGTACCCATTTTTATAAACCACCAAAAGATAGAATAATAACTTCCTTCAGATCTTTTATTAGTTTTTAAATCATCTTCATCACAAATATCACCTACCATAGAAGATCCTAATGTAAAAAAGAACAACATACCTGTAGATAATAACATAGTAGGAATTACTATTAAATAAGGGTAATCTTGATTATAACACACAACTTTAGAAAGTTGTGCCAACGCCATTAAAGAAATTGCTATTAATAAAGTTTTACGTTTACCTATTTTAGGGCTAATCCAGTTTAGTGGAAAAACAGCCAACAACCCAGTAATTGCCCATATTGTACCATTAATACCTAAAAGTGTAGAAGCCAATTCTTTGTCTCCATCAAAAATATAATATATTGGTATGTAGTAACCTAGTAAGTTAACAAAGTTAAACCCCATTGCAAGAGTAAAAACAATACCTACCAATCGTATAAATGTTTTATTTTTAAAAGTACGTTTTATGTCTTTCCAGAATTTTGTTTTTTTCTGATGAGCCACTTTTTTAAAACCTGGCTCTTTTACAGTAAAAAACCACCAAAAAGATAATGGGATTATAATAATGGCAATTAGTATAGATACATATTTCATACCATCTGCTTCATTACCTCCTGGACCTTTAAAATACTCCATATTTGCCAAGGCGAATAACCAAGGTGTGCTCATTGCAAATAGATTGCCTAAAAAACTTTTTGCGCTAAATAATCGAGTACGTTCATGAGGGTCATTAGACATTTCCATACCTAAAGCTCCATGTGGTATTTCAAAAATAGTACAAGCCGTAAAAAAAATCAACAACCAAAAAAGTATATATGTAAGTTGAAACCATTTAAAACTAGATTCTGTATTAAACCATTTATGCACCAACTCTCCATCTGGAATCCACCACATTAATATAAAGCTAATAGCTACTAAAATACCACCCACCAAAAGAAAAGGACGTCTCCTACCCCAACGTGTTCTAATATTATCAGAAAAATGCCCAACAATTGGATCAGACACAGCATCCCATAAACGTGGTATAACTAAAATAACACCTAACCACAATGCACTTAATCCTAAACTAATATTACCAATTAAGCCCATTAATTGACCAGCAATATTAAAAAGAGCTATTGGAATAATACCACCAAAACCATAAGCTGCTAATTGTATAAAAGGTATCTTATTTTGTTTTTTAGTGCTTATCTTGTTAGAATTGTCTGGTTCTTGCATATTTGGTTTTCTAATGTCTTTTTTAATAATTGCTCTATTGTATAAATTAATACACAATAGCTTTATACAATAGAGCAAAAATTATTTTATTTGAAAAAAATATTATTTGTAAAACTTATTCCCATTTTACATCATCTACATAATAAGTATCAGGGTTAGCACCATCTGTTTGACCTCCATTAAAAAAGAGTACAATTTTTGTATGATTTTCTGATGATTGCCCACTAAAATCAAAAGTATATTCTGTCCATACACCTGTTACATCTATAGCACCCCAAATTTCACTTGCAGCAGATGTACCTCCTTCTAATTTAGCTAAAAAAGGCACTTTTTTTGAAGATAAAATCTTAATTTTAAGTTTGTTTTTTGTAGATAAATCTATGGCACCTCCAAAATTAAATAGTAAATGATCCCAAGCATCTTGCCCATTATCTTTTATTTCTAATACAGATTCACTCGTATTTATACCACTTTTATTAGGGTTAACAACAACGCTTGTCTGTACATTACCTTCTATTGTGTAGTTTTGCTGACACTCTGCATCATTTACAATACTATTATCTGTAGTTACTCCTGTACAATTAGCTGGTGCTGTACCAGAAGACACAAACTGTATGTCATCTATAAAATATGTATCTGAAGCTGTCCCATCTGTTTGTGCAGCATTAAAGAAAAGTACAATTTTATTATGATTTGCTGATGCTTCACTACTAAAATCGAAAGTATACTCTTTCCATTGGTTAACACCATCTATAGTTGTAGAAACTTCTTTTGCTGGTGATGTTCCTCCTTCTAATTTTGCAATAAATGGTACTGCTTTAGAGGTATAAATTTTTAACTTTAAAACATTTTTTGTTGATAAGTCTATGGCTCCTCCAAAATCAAACAATAAAAAGTCAAATGGTGCAGTTCCATCATCCTTAACTTCTAATACATTTTGTGATGGATTACTAGCGTTTTTAGTTGGATTTTCTATAATTGCTGAAGTTACATTACCTGCTGGCATAATGTTATTTTGACAATCAAAATCATTAAAAATAGCTGCGTCTGCAATTGTGTTTGCACAAGGGTCTTCTGTAAATCTTACGTCATCTATAAAATATTCATCTGTTCCTGAAGGAACTACACCTGCGTTAAAGAAAACTACAATTTTTGTATGATTTTCTGTTGCTTGGTTTAAGAAATTAAATTTATATTCTATCCACTCTCCAGTAGTTGTAATTTGTTGGTCTTTTTCTACTGCTGCAGATGTACCTCCTTCTAGTTTTACTTTTAATGTACCTGCTACTGGAGCATGTACTTTTATTGTAAAAATATTATTTTTAGATAAATCTATAGCAGCTTTATAATCTATAACTACTGCATCCCAAGCACCAGACTCGTCTACATACTTACCACTAAAAAGACTTTGATTTACGTTATTTTTATTTGGAGTAAGTACTTTTGTTATTTTTGGAATTTCTATATTCTTCTGACAATCAAAATCGTTAATAATACTTGTATCTTTTTCTACATTACTACATGGGTCTTTAAAGTCTCCAAAAGAGAGATCATCTATGTAATATGTTCCATTAGTGCCTGCAGTTTCTTCATTAAAAAATAATGAAAATTTGTTATGACCTTCTTGAGCATATTGGCTAAAATCAAATAAATATTCTGCCCAACCACCATCACCAGTAATATCCTTTGTAATATCTATTAATCCTGTTGCACCACCTTCTAATCTTGCCACTAACTTGGTGTTTTCTGTTTTTGTTTTAACCTTAATTTTAAAAACTGAATGGGTTGTTAAATCTATAGGTTTTATATTTACATCTAGTGCTTTTAAGGGATCTGAAGAATCTATATATTTACCAACAAACCTACTTGTATTTATTTGTATTTCACTTGGGTTTCTAACAGTTTCTACATCTGTTAATGTTACGTTTGCTTGACATTCAAAGTCAGAAATAATGTTTGTATTCTTTATTACTTCTTTATTGCTATCACAAGGAAGGTAAGTAATGGTTGGAAATTCTTGCAGTTCATTTTCACAAGATGAAAATAAAATAAGCGTGATAATTAAGATGCTGAATTTTTTTGTGTACTTCATCATGATTTTATAATTATTTATTATTGTTTGAAAATTTTGATATTTTTTGTGTGTTCTGTTGTGGTTACATTCAGAAAATAATAACCTGCTTTAAGAGAAGTTACATCTAAATTAAAGTCGAGTTTATTAATTTTTTTGTTTTGTAATACTTTTTTCCCATTTATGTCATAAACCAGCAAACTTTTTATTTGAGTTTTCGATTTTACAGTTATTTTACTGTTAGATATAGTTGGAAAAACTTTAATAGTGCTGTCTGATAAAAAATCGTTTACATTTGCAGTTGCAGAAGAAACCCACTGTATATCATCTAAATAGTAAATATCTGATGAGGTACCATCTGATTTACCTGCGTTAACAAATAAAAGCAATTTGGTGTTTCCATCTCCTCCAGAAGCATTGTTAGAAAAACTACTAAAATCAAAGGTAAATTCTACCCAAGAGTTTGAAGGTCCTAAATCTTCACTAAAGGGAGACCAAACTTCTTGTGCATTACTACCTCCTTCTATTTTAGCTAAAATTTGTATTGATTTAGGAGAATACAATTTTACTTTTAAAAAGTTATTGGTGGATAAATCTATTGCAGTTCCGTAATCAAAAATAATTGCATCAAAAGCAGCAGTTCCATCGTCTTTATATTTTCCAATATTTGAACTAGTATTTATACCAGAAGAAATATGATTAGATACTGTGGTTAGTTTTGCTGAAAAGCTACCTATAGATGGTTTTGTTTTTTCAAAATCTGTAACTACAGGGTACGTACTTTTAGTTGCTGCCTCCCATCTAATATCATCTATATAATAGGTATCTGTAATTGTACCATTGGTTTGATTAAAGTTAAAAAAAAGGATTATCTTTTGATGATTTTCGGAAGCATTGTTACTAAAATCATAAGTATATTCTACCCAAGTATCTTTAACATCTATAGTTTGTGCAATTTCTACTGCAGCAGATGTGCCTCCCTCTAATTTTACTGTAAGTGGCACTAATTTAGTGGCATACACTTTAAATTTTAAGATATTATTTGTAGATAAATCTATTACTCCTCCTTTATCTAAAGCAAGATTATCAAAAGGCGCAGTTCCATCATCTATAAATTCACCAACATTTGCACTGGTGTTAATTCCTGTAGAAAAAGGGTTGGCTATTGTAGTTAATGCTCCTGTAGTTGTGTAGGAAGGAGTAGAACATTCAAAATCTGTTATTATTGGATCTGTACATTGTGCAATTGCTTGGTAAGAAACCAGAACAATAAGAAGTATTATTTTTTTCATAAGATAATAATTTTAAAAATTACCCAGTAAAAGTAATACATAAGCTTAAAAACATTTTTGTAGTATATTTATACTTTTAAAAAAATATTATAAATAACTGAAAATAATACATTTAAAAATAAATATGAAATTTAATTTTAACATATTGATGTATAAGTGATGTAGATTGTTTTTAGCAAAAAGGCTATATTTTTATCAGAAAATCAAATATGCTTTTTTCTTTTGGAAGTGATAATTTTTTTCGAAGTCTATATCTATGCAACTCTACTCCTCTTACACTAATACCCATTAAAGGTGCTATTTTTTTTGATGTGTGCCCTGTTTTAATGTATGCGCAAAGTTTTAAATCTTTGCTTGTTAATTTCGGATAAGTGGCTGTAAGTTTTTTAAAAAAGTCTGCATGCAGCTCATTAAAACTATCTTCAAATAGTTTCCAATCTTTATTATTACTTATAGATTCTTTAGCAAGATTTAGTAGTTTATTAGAAATATACTGATCTGGAAAGGCTTTTGAAAGCCTACTAAGTTCATTTCTTAAAATAATAATAATTTCATTTTTCTTTATTATAGAAGATGTTATGGTTGCTAACGCTCTTTTTTTACTTACAATTTCTTTTTTAAGGTTTTCTTTTTCTATTTTATTAATCTTTTTTTGTGTATCTAGTATAAATTCTTTTTGAATTTTAATTTGTTCTTTCTTAATCTTTATTCTATTTATTTTTCTAATTACAAAATAAGTAGAAATCAATAGTAAAATATAAACAAATTTCATTAAGTTAGAAAAATACCATGGAGGCAAAACAGTAATGTAGAGATTGGTTGTACTTGAAAAACTTTTATTAAGGTTATTATTATTTTTTATATCTATTATATATTCTCCAAATTTTAAATTTTGTAGCTGTAAGGTACCATTAGAAATAATATTATTATAATTAATTCTTCCAGAGATATTGTATATAAACTTATTTTCATAACTATTGGGAGTAAAAGTTTCTAGAGTGATTATTTTTGACTGTTTGTATGGTATTTTAATAATACTATCTCCATTATAAAAATCTTTTTCTTGCGTATAAACTCTTTCTATTTTAGGTTTTTCTGTTCTAAAATTTTTTTTGTGATTATTGATATTAAATTCTGCAAAACCGTCATTTAAATTAATTAACCTTAAAGAATCATTTTTTAAAATTACTTTTTCAAAATTAGCAACTAATCTTTCTTTTATTTGAGATGAGTAAAAATAAAAGTTTTTTTCTAAGTTGTTATTTACATACAGTAGCTCCCTATTTTGGTCTATAAACCATAAACCTGTAGAATCTTTACCTACAAAGTCTTTGTTCTTAAAATTAATCATTTTTTTAGAAGAAACTATTTTATCTTTAGTGTATGTAAACCAACTTTTATTGTTATAAAAAAATATTTTATTGTTAATGTTATATATTTTAGTTTTATAATCAATTAAAAAAGGGCTATCTCCATAAGGCACTATTTTAGCAACTTTTGTAAGGTTATTGCTTAAAGTTATTCTAAAAACTCCTTTGTAAGGATGAGTTACCCAAATCACATTATCTGATTCAAATTCTATTTGAGAAACTGGAAAATTAATACCCTCAATTATTTTATAATTCCATGTATTTTTTTCTTTTATGAGTAAACTTAATCCAGTATATCTACCTTGTATAAATATATTATCTTTATTGGGAATTTTCTTTATTTTATAGACACCCCCCATCTTAGATTCTTTATAAACAAGCTTGTCTTCGTTAAATATAAAAGTTCCAGAATTGTGAGCACAGATAAGATTATTATCTACAGGAAATAAATCCCAAATATGACCTTCTGTTTGGGCTACTAGCTCTAAAGAATTATTTTTAAAAGTATACAAACCAGTGTTACTGGCAACATAAAATTTCTTTTTTAAATAAGCCAAATCATAAACACTACCTAACACTCCAGAAAAATCTTTGTAATATTTGTTGGCATTTCTTATATTAATTCTAGATATGCCATTATCTAAAGTTAGCCACAAATTATTTTTTTTGGTTTTTAAATTTAACACAGTGTTATTTTGTAAACCAGATCTTTTATTGATTACCTCTATTTTATTATTATGTAGCGTATATATTATAGCTCCATTTTTTATTGTTCCAAATAAAAGTTGATTTTCATTTATAAATGAAACCTTATTTAAAATACTTGTTTTTAAAAGTTTATTTATTGTTTTTGGTAGTTGTACAGTTTCTTTTTTTGAGTAAATAACTGCCCCTTGGTTTTCATCATATAAAAATAGTTTGTCTTTTATAACTGCAAGCTGATTTACTTTTTTATAAGTCTTATTTAGTTCATGAGGCACTAGATTTTGCCCTTGCAATACTCTTAATCCTTTTTGTAAACTACTTACAATAAGCTTATTTTGATAAACCACAAAGTTTAGAATATTTTCACTATCCTGTATAGAAATTATTTTCTCTCCGTCAAAAAGATTTAATTCGCTAAAAGATCTAAAAACTATTGTATTGTTGTAATTTGTTATTTGCCAGAATTCATCATTTGTAAAGACATGATTTTTATCAAAATAAGGTAGTAAAGATGTATATTTATAATCTCCAAATTTTGTTTTTTCCCAATAGCCAAACTCTTCATAAGACCCTGTATAGATTTTATTTTTGTGGTATAAAACAGATCTAATAATAGTTTTATTAGGCAATTGATAAAGTTTCCATATTTGTCCATCATATATTAAAAGTCCTTTATTATTGGCAACAAAAACAACCCCTTCATCATTTATATCTGCATCCCAGTTTTGATTATCTGCATTGTATTGATTTATGGCATAGTTGGTTACATCTGGATATAAATTTTGAGAACTTATTGACAAACAAGTAAAGAAAAAAATAAATAATAGTACTTTTTTTAACATAAGGAAATTAAAAATTCTATAAATCTGTTAGTTGTAAATATAACCCCATGGTTCAAATAAATTTTGTTTGTGAGGTGTGTTTTGAAAGTAAAATCAAAGCTCTCGTAATTTTAATCTTTAAAAAAATCTAAAATCACAATTTACGAAGAATTAAGTATAAAAAACAATAGGTTTTAAATAAAAAACACCCCGAAGATTTTCGAGGTGCTTAAAGTGTTTAATAATGATTAAAACCCTGTACCAGGTGCTTCTGGGCTTTGTGCTTGTGCTTTTTGTGGATTTAATATCATATAAGTTCCTAAAGCTGTTAATGCTGCATATTTACCATAATTACCAATTTTTTTAATGGCGTCTTTACGAGAAATATTTTCTTTTTGAGTGTGTGTATTTTTTATATGTTTTTTCATGATATCTTATTTTTAATATTCTCGTAAATTATTCTAAAATTATTTTTTTACTTAAAGCACCTTTATTTGTTTGCAACTTAACAATATAAATACCTTTTGCCAAATTTGGCAAACTTATATTTTTGCTAGTATTTGTACTAAAAGTAGATTGTAATACTTTTTTTCCAAGAAGATTAAAAATATTAACAGTGCCTTTCTCATTATCTAAGCCAGTAATTCTTAGAGTATTCTTGTTAGACTTGTATATACTATAATTACTAGTATTAAAATTATCTGTAGATAAAACACTATTTTTAGTGTGTAAGTAAAAACGTCCTGAGCCATTAACAGCTGAGTCTAAAATAACTTTGTAAGCTCCATTAGCATCATTTAATTTTGTAAATGTATTATTTACTCTATCTTCTATATAAACATTTAAACCAGAAGGTAAATTTGTTTGTTCTACTGTAAAAGTAATTTCTTTACCTTTTGCTGCTTTTAAACCAATAGGCACAACCATGTTTTCGTAGTTAGAATTTGGTAAAGATTGTACACCTATTTTTTTATTGTTATTATTAGAAACAAGTTCTGTATAAACAGCAAAATCATAATTTACACCACCAAACAGAGAGCCATCAAAACCATTATCAAAACCTGTAGTTGTACCATTAATGTAATAAAGTTTTGTTTTAGCGTATAAACCTCTTTGGCTTGCATTTAATACAATTTCTGTTCTCCCATTTTTTAAAAAAGTATCTGTTTTATGACTTTGGTTAGCTCCACTAAACACAACTTTATTAGATGAAGCTGTACCAGAACTTACAAAAAATGCTTGGCCAGGAGCAATCTCAAAAGAAGCATCTACACCAGACATTTTTTGCTCATAAGCACCATTACCACCATTTGCAGCTGGATTCCATAACCAAATAGTTTGCTCATCTAACCTGTTGCTAATATTATTATCTGCAAAAAATTGACCTAAATTAATGTAAGCTGTAAACGGATTACCTACTAAATTAAATTTGTTAGTACCTCCACCTCCTTGAGAAATAGCAGCTTCTACATTTCCAGTAGTATATGTTCCTGTAAAAGTTACATCTCCTGCAGTAGCTTTTTTAACTGAATAACCTTTAGCATTATCAAAATTATCTGAACCTGCATAAGAAACAAGATAATAATTCCAAGCTGTACCATCATTTTTATAGTTAGCTATACCTCTAAAATTGGTGTTTGTTACACCAGATGCTAGTGTATTGGAAGCTATAAAATTTACAACGGTTTGCCCTGTAACTGGAGATGAAACCAAGTGCCACGCTTTATTGGCAGCAGCATCTGCAGTAAGTGCTCTTTTGTAAATTACGTTTCCAGCACCAGAAACAGAAGAATCTACCACTAAAGAACCTCCAGAATTAATGGTAAGCGTAGCTCCAGCAGCAAGAGAAATGTCATTTGCAACTGCACCAGTTGTAGTGCTTATTACAGGATCATTTGCAACATTTGGTATTTCTACAGTTGATGTTGCTGTAGGTACACCACCACTCCAATTTGCGGCATCTGCCCAATCTGTATTTGTAGCTCCTGTCCAAGTACTTTTTGAGACCCATTTGATATCATCTAAATAATAAATGGTTGGGTTAGCACTACCTCCAGTAGTATCAAAAAAGAATAAAAGTTCGTTATGGTTCGCTGCAGATTGCCCACTAAAATCAAAAGTATATTCTTTCCAAGCACCTGTTACATCTATATTTACTGTAACTTCTGATGCAGCACTAGTACCCGATTGTAATTTAGCAATCATAGGTGCTGTAATAGATGAGTAAATTTTAATTTTTAATATATTATTGGTAGATAAAGGAATTGCAGAACCGTAGTTGAATGAAAGTCCATCAAAAGCTGCTGTCCCATCGTCTTTATATTTACCAATAGTTGCACTAGTGTTTATACCAAAAGAAACATGGTTAGATACTGATGATAATTTTAACGTTGTAGAATTTGCAAGAGGTGTTCCAAAAAACGCTCCATGAGAAGGTTTTGTGCTTTCAAAATCTGTAATTACTGGATCTGTACTTGTACTTGCAGCTTCCCAGCGAATATCATCTATATAATAAACATCTGTTGCAGTACCATCTGTTTTAGCAAAATTAAAAAAGAAAACTAATCTTTGGTGATTTTCTGCACTTTCAGAGCTAAAATCAACAGTGTATTCTACCCAAGAATTAACTACATCTAACGTAAGATTAATTTCTTTTGCAGTAGATGTTCCTCCTTCTAATTTTACAGTAAGAGGCACCGATTTTGTTGAATAAACTTTAAATTTTAATACATTATTTGTTGCTAAATTTATTGCAGAACCCTTATCAAAATTTAGATTGTCAAAACCTTGAGTTCCATCATCTGTATAACTACCTACATTTGCACTTTTATTAATACCGTTAGAAAACGGGTTGGCTATTGTAGTTAATGCACCAGTTACGGTATAAGAAGGTGTACCACATTCAAAATTTGTGATAACAGGATCTGTACATTGAGAATAATAAGCACTATAAGAAATTAGTGCAAATAAAAGTAAAATTTTTTTCATCTGTATTTATTTTAATGGTTACTATTAATTATTTAATTTATTTTATAATAGAATGTATTTGTTAAAGGTTGGTTAGCATTACTTGCTATACCTAATTTAAACTTACCTTCCTCTAAAATAAATTCTTTTTTATTATTATGAAATTTTATTAAATCTTCTGTTATTTTGAATGTAATTGTTTTAGACATTCCCTTTTTTAAGTGTATTTTCTTAAACCCTTTTAGTTCTTTAATTGGTCTAGTAATACTTGCTGTACAATCTCTAATATATAATTGTACAATTTCATCACCATCAAAGTTACCTGTATTAGTAATTTTTACTGATGCTTCTATACTGTTTTTGGGTAGTAAAATGTCTTTATTTAAAGTAATATTACTGTAACTAAAAGTAGTATAACTTAAACCAAAACCAAAAGGATACAAAGGTGTATTGTCTACATCTAAATATTTAGAGGTGTATTTTGGGTCTGGATTTGGAGCATTAACAGGTCTTCCTGTATTTTTTTGATTGTAAAAAATAGGAACTTGCCCTACATTTCTTGGAAATGATGTTGTTAATTTAGCTGATGGATTGTATTTACCAAACAATACTTTTTCTATGGCTTCACCAGCATTTGTACCTAAAAACCAAGTTTCTAAAATGGCATCTACAGTTTTATCTTCCCAAGATAAATCTAAAGGTCTTCCATTAATTAAAACCAATACTATGGGTTTTCCTATTTTTTTAATTTCTGCAATTAAATCTTGTTGTACTCCAGGTAATTTTATATTGCTTCTTGATGCAGCTTCTCCACTCATGTTTTCAGCTTCTCCCATTACCATAACAACAACTTCTGCTTTTTGGGCAATTTCTATAGCTTTTATAAAGTTTCCTTTATCATTACTATCTATATCACATCCCTTAGCATAGTTAAAATTGACTTTGTTTTTAATTAAAGCATCTTTAACACTTAAAATATTTTTATTTTGGTTTCCAAAAGCAGACCAAGAACCTAAAATATTTTGGTTATCTGATGCTAAAGGACCTATTAAAGCAATTTGAGTTGTTTTTTCTAATGGTAAAGTCTCATTTTCATTTTTTAAAAGCACAATAGATTCTTTTGCCATGTTTGTAGCAAGTTCTAAATGTTCTTTAGCCAGTATAAGTTCTTGCTCTCTATTCTCATCACAATATTTGTAAGGATTATCAAATAAACCTAATTTGAATTTTAGTCTAAGAATTGCTTTTGTTGCCTCATCTAATCTTTTTAAAGAAACTTTTTCCTCTTTAATAAGTTCTTTTAAATGGTTTTTATAAGCCCCACCTTGCATATCCATGTCAGAACCTGCATTTATAGCCAATTCTGCTGCATGTTTTCTGTCTTCTGCAAAGCCATGAAGTATCATTTCATTTATAGACAAGTAATCTGTAACCACAAAGCCTTTAAAGCCCCATTCTTTTCTTAAAATACCTTCTAATAAATATTTATTTCCAGTAGCTGGCACTCCATTAAATTCGTTAAAAGCAGTCATAAAAGTAGCAACATCCTCTTCTAAGGCTGCTTTAAAAGGAGGTAAATGTGTATTTCTTAATTCTACATCAGACATATCTACTGTATGATAATCTCTACCAGCTTGTGCAGCTCCATAACCTGCAAAGTGCTTTGCACATGCTAATATGTTATTAGCTTCTTGCAAATTACCTTGAAAACCTTTTACTCTGGCTTTGGCTATTAAACTGCCTAAGTAAGTATCTTCTCCAGAACTTTCTGCAACTCTTCCCCATCTTGGATCTCTAGAAACATCTACCATAGGTGCAAAAGTCCAATGCAGACCTGCTGCTGATGCTTCTGTAGCTGCTACCTTTGCTGTTTGCTCCATTAATTTTAAATTCCAACTACAAGACTCTGCTAGTGGAATTGGAAAAATGGTTTTATAGCCATGAATAACATCAAAAGCAAATAATAAAGGAATACCTAATCTGGTATTTTCTACCGTTAATTTTTGTAGTTTTCTAAGGTATTTAACTCCAGAAGCATTTAAAACAGCACCTACTTCTCCTTTTTTAATATATTCTAAATAATTTTCATCTAAAACAGGACCTGTAACATCCATTTCGCTTGCATACATTACTGTTTGCCCTATCTTTTCTTCTAAAGTCATTCTAGACATTAGATTATTTATTTTTTCTTCAATAGAAAAATCTTGGTAGAAAGGTGTCGTTTTTTCCAATTTTAATAATTAATTTATTTTATATTTTGGGGCTACTAAATCCTAACTTTTTCAATCCATTTTTTATATCATTATCACTCATAAATAAAGACCACACTTGTTGAGTCCTATAATTTTCTATCATCGCAATTATGGGAGCTTGATCTATAGCCAAATAGCCATTAGAATACCAATTTTGCTGTTCTGAAAACGCATCATAAAATCCGTATTTGCCCCATAATTTGTCATGTAATTGGTAGTAAAAATATTCTAATGCTTTGGTAGATTCTTTTGGGGTGTAAGGAAAAGAAGACAAGGCAGCAGTAGGCGTAATAACTCCTAAATCGTTATTTGGATGATGAGCAGCATATCCTTGATGATTATCACTTGCTGTTAAACCCCAGCAGTTTTCGCTATATCCTTTAAAATTTTTTGGATTTTCTTTACAATATTCATAGTTGATTAGTGAATGCACTCTATTTTGTTTGAAATAATCATCACAGAAATCATCCTTTAATCCTCTTGGATCTAATCCTAAGAAAGAGTAATGTGATAAAAATAATGGGCCTCCAAAATCTTCTCCTAAAGGTAAGTTATAATTGTAAAACGTTTTGCCATTTTTCATTTTACCATTTCTAGCCCAACCATTTGTATATACATCTTTAGAAACACTATGTGTTGGAGATGCAGCTGCTAAAACATAAACAATTAAAGCTTCGTTCCAACCACTTACTGGCAAATTCATTTTAAAATTATGTTTTGGAGACCAGTGCCAAGTAATCGATTTTTTACCTTGCGTGTACCAATTCCATTCTACATTTTCCCAAATTGAAGTAATTCTATCTCTAATTTGTTTTTCTTTTGGTGTGTTTTTAGAGAAATACTGCCTATTAATTAAAAGGCCTTGTATTAAAAAAGCTGTTTCTACAATATCTCCACCATCATCCAAATCACTAAAATGACGTGCTTTTGCAGAATTTGCAAGATACCAGTGTGCAAATGCACCATGAAATTGTTCTGCTTTTTCTATAAATGTTATAATTTTATCTAATCTATTTAAAGCTTCTGTTCTTGTTATCCAACCTCTTGTAACTGCAGTTGGAAAAGACGAAATACCTAAACCTGTACCTCCAGAAGTAATTACATTTTTAGAGTTGCCATCAAAAGCATCTTTTTGAGAGCGCTCTCTAGCCCAACCACTATTAGGTTCTGCAAAATCCCAAAAATAATTAAATGTAGTTTTTTGAACTGTGTCTAATAATTTATTAAAAGAAATTTTCTGAACACTATTTGCCTCTTTTATTACTTTATCTTTTTTACAACTTATAAAGATTAGAAAAAAAGTAACTATAAAAGTAAAAAACGATATTTTTTTGGAGTAAATCATTTTCTATCTAGTTTAAAAAGTAAACCCAAGTTTTGTTAATCCGTTTTTAATTTCTTGGTCAGCCATAAAAAGATTCCATAACAATTGCGTTCTATAGTTTTCTATCATGCAAATTATGGGTCCTTGATCTATAGCCAAATAACCATCTGCATACCAATTTTGACTTTCTGAAAAAGCATCATAAAAACCATATTCTCCCCAAAGTTTTGCATTTTGCTTATAGTAAAAATATTCTAATGCTTTTTTAGATTCTATTGGTGTGTAAGGAAAAGAAGATAATGCTGCTGTTGGTGTAATAACTCCAATGTCATTAGTAGGCTCATGCACAGCATATCCGTTAAAGTTATCGCTAGCTGTAAGTCCCCAACTATTTTCTCCATAACCTTTGTAATTATTTGGATTTTCTACACAATGATTATAATTAATTAGTGCATGCGCTCTATTTTGCTCAAAATAATTAGTGTACTGATCTACTAAATTTGTAGGGTTTAATCCTATAAATGAGTATTGAGAGAAAAATAAAGGACCTCCTTTTTCTGGTCCTAAAGGTAATTTAACACCAAAATAAGTATTACCATTTCTCATGTTACCATTTCTAGTCCAACCTTCATCATAAATTTCTTTAGTAATAGTATGTGTTGGAGAAGAGGCTGCTAATACATACACTAATAAAGCTTCATTCCATCCACGCACTTTTAGTCCTAACTGGAAGTCGTGATTTGGAGACCAATGCCAAGTTATTACCTTTTCTCCTGGTTGTACAAACCAGTCCCATTCTACGGATTCCCATATAGAAGTAATTCTATTTCTAATATCAGTTTCTTCTGTATTATTATTAGAAAAGTATTGTCTAGAAATTAAAAGCCCTTGTATTAAAAAAGCCGTTTCTACAATATCTGCACCATCATCTAATGCACTAAAAGGTCTCGTTTCTTTGGTGTCTCCATAGTACCAGTGAGAAAATGCGCCATGATATCTAGGTGCAGTTTCTAAAAAAGTTAATATTTTCTGCATACGCTCTATGGCTTTAGCTCTGGTTATCCAACCTCTTTCTACAGCTGCAGGAAAAGCAGCAATACCAAAACCAGAACCTCCAGTGGTTACTACCTGTCTTGACCTTCCATCAAAAGCATCTGCTTGAGAACGTTCTCTAGCTAGACCACTATTTGGTTCTGCAAAATCATAAAAGTATTTAAATGTTCTTTCTTGAACTAAGTCTAACAAGTCTTCAAAAGGGATTACTTTTACAGGGCGTTCAAAAATTGCCTCTACATCTGGTGGAGGTGGTGCTATATTTTCTTCTGTACAGCTCATGAATAATGCTAGAACTAAACAGTTGGTAATTACAACAAATTTTTTATTTATTTTTAATGAAATTTTCATGGTTTTTTATTTTAATATCCTGGATTTTGAATTAATGCTCCTCCACTTTTGTCTATTTGTTCCTGTGGAATAGGGAAAACTTCATGTTTGCCATCTATAAAGTTTTTTCCATGAGCTCTTAGTACTTGACCTGCTCTACCTTGTCTAACTAGGTCAAAATATCTATCGTGTTCAAAGGCTAATTCGTGTCTTCTTTCTTTCCAAATTGCCATTTTATCAACAACAGGAGCGTCTCCTAAACCTGCTCTTTTTCTAACTCTATTAAGTGGTGTAGCTGCATCACCTCCTAATTCTAAAGCAGCTTCTGCATTCATTAACAATACTTCTGCAAAACGTAGTATTCTTACATTTTTTCCTGTTTCCCATGCATCTGAATTAATACTAGAATAAGCTTTTTGATTGTACATTGCATTGACTACTGTATTGGGTACTAATCTCCCATCAAATAAGGTTTCTCCTCTAAAAATAATAGTGGCATCTTTTCTCTCATCATTAGGTTCATAAGAGTTTGCCAAATCTTCTGTTGGTGTGTTAAAGCCCCAACCCCAGCCACCTTGTCCTCTGGCTCCTTGGGTTACACTATAACCTTGTACACCTGCAGTTGGAGCGTCTCCACCTTTGGCTTGTATTTCAAAAATAGATTCTATATTATTCTCTCCTATCTCTTTCCAAATATCTTCATATTTTGGAGTTAAATCGTATTGATTAGAAGTAATAACCTCGTTGGTCAAATCAAAAACTTTTTGCCATTTGTTTTGATACATACTAACTTTGGCTAATAATGTTTTTGCAGCTCCTTTAGTAGCCCTTCCTAAATCTATAGCAGGATATTGATTTTTTTCAGGTAAAGAAGCAATAGCGTCCTCTAAATCTTTTTCTATAAATAAATATACATCTTCTTTAGAAGCACGTTTTAAAACATCTAAACTTGTAATGTCTGATTTTTCTGAAATTAGTGGTACACCTCCATAAGTTTTTACCAATCTAAAATAAATTAATGCTCTTAAAAATTTAGCCTCTCCAATGAGTCTTTCTTTTAAAACAGGGTCTATATCAAACTGAGGTATTCTTATTAAAGCTTGTGTTATACGTTGGTTTGCGTTGTAATGTTCGCTCCAAACTTCTCCAATAGATATGGTAGTTGCATCAAAACTTATGGCATCTAAAATATCTTTGTCTGAACCTGTATCTCCTGTACTACTTCCTTTATCTGCATCATCTGTGGTTATACTGGTAACTCCGTTCCAAGAAAAAGAACTCATTTGCCATTGCAAAAACCTGTTATAAATTGCATTTACTAACTCTACAGATTTATCTGGTGTTAAAGCTGCTTCGGTTTCTGATGTTGCATTTACATCTAGAAAATCTTCGCTACAAGAAAACAAGATTGTAAAGACTAGAATAATCGTGTATCTAGATACTTTTGATTTTAAAATTTTATTTTTCATTTTTATTATGTTTAAAATGATGTATTTATTCCTATAAAAAATGACTTAAGTGTTGGATAAGCCCCTAGTTCTACTCCTCCATTTCCTAATGCAGCTCCAGGTAATTCTGGTGTAAAGCCTGAAAACTTTTTTAGGATGAGTGGATTTTTTGCTGTTGCATAAATTCTTACTTTAGAAAAGAATTTTAAGCTCTCTTTAGGTAAAGTATATCCTAAAGTAATATTATTTATTCTAAAAAAATCTGCAGATTCTAAATAATAATTAGAAGACAAAGGCACTTCATTGAATGCTCTTGGTGTTGTGTTGCTTGGTCTTCCAGATGTCCATCTACTATTAAAAACAGATTGTTCTATATTTTCGTTACCAAAACGTTGTGCTTTTTTACCATTATATACTTTGGCTCCTAAACTTGTATAAGTGTCTATATTAACATCAAAGTTTTTATAGTTGGCTCCTAAATTAAATCCTATATTGTATTTAGGAATTATAGACCCCATAAATTTTCTATCACCTTCATCTGTTATCCCATTTTTATTAACATCGTCGTAAACTAACTCTCCTTTATCATCTATACCAATTACGTCGTATAAGAAAAAACTACCTACAGGTTGTCCTACACGAACTCTTTTGATGTATTGACCATTACCTATGTCTCCTCCTATAGATTCATTAAAGTAAGGATTGGTAATTTTTGTTAGTTTGTTTTGGTTAACTGCTACATTTAACCCAACATTATATTTAAAATTTTCATTGATTTCGTCTCTCCAATTTAATGAAGTTTCTAACCCTTTGTTTTCTATTTGCCCAATATGATCTAAATATGGGTCTATACCAAAAACATCTGGTAGTTTAATTTGTAAAATAGCATTGGTGTTTGTTTTAATATAGTAATCTATCTCTCCACTTAGTTTATAATCAAATAGTGTAAATTCTGCACCTAAATTAAGTTCGCGAGTAGTTTCCCAGCTTAAATTATCTGCCAATGTAGAGCTAATTGTTGTTCCTTGATTTAAACTTTGGTCTGCCCCAAATGGATAAAACCCACCTGCACCTGTTGATAGTGTTATGATTTGTAAAGGTACATTTTGGTTACCCAACTCTCCATAACCTGCTCTTAACTTTAATTTATCAAAGAAAGAATCTTGCATAAATTTTTCATCAGAAACTACCCAACCACCACTTACAGCAAAGAAGTTACCGAATTTAAACCCTTTTTGAAATTGGCTTGAACCATCTCTTCTAAAAGAAGCACTAAACA
Organism: Polaribacter sp. 2305UL8-11; assembly: GCF_058147165.1. NCBI lineage: Bacteria > Pseudomonadati > Bacteroidota > Flavobacteriia > Flavobacteriales > Flavobacteriaceae > Polaribacter > Polaribacter sp. 2305UL8-11. The sequence continues at coordinate 61,083 of NZ_JBYVJW010000017.1, forward strand.
AGTATCTGTTTTTGTAATCGTAATTTACTCTTGCAAAGAAAGAGCGTAATCGTTTAAAAGGACTAAATCCACCAGAACCACTTCTTGTTTCATTATCATCTCCTGTATTTAGATTGTACCTTAAGTTTTTATCTAAAGGAACATTAATTGCTGTTGCTGTTAATCCTTCTGATCTATCTTCTTCAGAACTCATACCTAAAGTTGCATTAACTGTATGGTTTTCTTTAAAAGTGTTTTTATAGGTTACATAATTATCTATAAACCAATGGTAAAAATTAGTATGCGTTACAGCTAAAAATGTTCTTTCTCTATCTGGATTACCATTAAAATACAATTGTTCTGAATTAGATGGGTTACTCGCTAAAAAAGAACCTAATCTATCTTGAAAATTATGAAAACGTGCATATTCTGTTTCTATAGAAAAAGCAGAGGTGTAGGTTAACGATTCTAATATTTTATAGTCTACTTTAAAAGAACCCTGCACTTTAAAATAACGCTGTCTTTCATCCTGAAACTCTAAATCTTTAACTGGATTGCCAACATTATTAATACCCACAGAAGAACCATAAGCCCCATTTTCATCTCTTACAGGTATAATAGGAGCTTGTTTAAAAGCTGTTGTAAAAGCTCCGAAACTTTTTGGTATTGAATTAGCTAATTGCACATTTACACTATTAGAAAAAGACAATTTGTCGTTTATATTAAAATCTATATTGCTACGTAATGTAAGTCTTCTAAAGTCATTTCCAATTAAAATACCTTCTTCTGTATTAAAACCAGCACTAAAAAAACCTCTCAGTTTTTCTGAGCCTCCAGATAAAGATAAATTGTAATTAGAAACCCTACCAAATCTAGTGATGGCATCTAACCAATTTGTATTGTAAGGAGAACCAGATAAAATAAAATCACTTTTATCATTATCATTTGTTGGGTCGTTATCTCTTTCTAAATCTCTTTTTATAGCTTCATTACTATAGGTAACATATTCATTAGCATTTGCCAATTTAACATTACTTAGAATAGTTCTCATACCAGTATATGTATCAAAAGTTAACTGCATTTTACCAGTCTTTCCTTTTTTAGTGGTAATAATTAATACACCATTGGAAGCTCTATTACCATAAATTGCTAATGCAGCTGCATCTTTTAAAACATTCATTGTTTCTATATCAGATGTATTAATATTATTAATATTATCTGTTAAAATACCATCAACAACATACAATGGATTTTCATTACCTAACACAGTACCCAAACCTCTAATTATAACTTTAGAAGCTTGTCCTGGAGCATCAGATGCAATAATCTGTACACCAGCTGCTTTACCTTGTAATGCCTGAGTTGCATTTAAGAGTGGCTCTTCAGCTAATTTTTCTCCTTTTACAGTAACTACAGAACTTGTAAGTACATTCTTTTTTCTTGTACCATAACCTACCACTACAATTTCATTTAATTGATTTTGTTCTTCTACTAAAACTATATTATAGGTTTTAGACGAAGTTACCAATACTTCTTTGGTTGCAAAGCCAAGATATTGAATGACAAGAGTATCACCAATATTAACTTGAAGCATAAACTTACCATCAAAGTCTGTTTCTGTACCAATAGAAGTACCTTTTACTATTACAGATGCTCCTGGTAAAGGATTCTTAGTTACATCTGTTATAGTGCCTTCTATTTTTTCTTGAGCTGTTAAAACTTGCATTATACTTAAATAAAAAAACAAGCAAAAAATCTTTATTTTCATAATATTTATAGATTGATATTATTTATCACTGTAAAGGTAGCTCCTTGTAGAAGACACGAAAAGTGTAGTAGTTAAAAATAATTAAAAAAAAATATAAATATTTGATTTCTAGATTTTTAAAAAAAATAACATCTACATCTTTTAACATACTGATGTAATGCTGATGAGGTTAAAATAAATATTTTTTTTAAAAAAATAACAAATAATATGATAGTCTTTAACCTAAATATTTCGTGCTAATTTATTTTTAACACAAATAGAACGTATACTAAGATAGGAAAATTTAACTTAAAAATTTAAAAATTTAAATGTTAATAACATGGTAAATGAGACATTGATTACATTAAAATTTACTCAAAAAACTCCCATAAGGATCTTTAAATTGAGTGCCTTCTGCAAACCTGTATTTACTTAGTTTTTTAAATTCTACCAAAGCCCATAGCAAAAACTCTTTTACAAAATAAACATCATTTATATTCAAATTTGGCTGATGCTCTTTTAAAAAATTATCAATTGGTTTAATTTTGTCTAATTCATTTTTATACTGCTTATCAGTATAATCATCTAGCAACTCAAAATCTTCATCTATATTAAAAAACCAAGAAATAATATCGTCATAAGGTGTTTCTACATCTTGTTTTTCTAGTTTTTTTATCTCTGGAAAATAGGTTGGAAATAATGTTTTTATTGCTTTTCTTATTAAATTTTCTGCAACAACTTGTGCTCCTTCTTGTTCTCCTTCGTACACCAATTCTACTTTACCAGTAATTGCAGGAATAATTCCATCGAAATCACTTAAACGAATCATAGTTTTATCATCACCAGACAATAAGACTCTTCTTTCTGCTGTGCTTAACAAATTCTCAAAAGCAGAAATACTTAAACGAGCACTTACTCCGCTTTTTGCATCAATATATTCGCTTTCTCTGGCTTCAAAAACAATTTGCTCCAATAAATCTTTTGCCAATTCTGGTACTTGTATAAAGTCTTTCTGAATATTTTTTGCCTCTTGCTGCGTAATAATTTTTGCTGTTTCTATATCTTCTGGATAATGAGTTAAAATTTGCGAACCAATTCTGTCTTTTAAAGGGGTTACAATACTACCTCTATTGGTGTAATCTTCTGGATTTGCAGTAAACACAAACTGCATATCTAAAGGCAATCGTAGTTTAAAACCACGAATTTGAATATCACCTTCTTGCAAAATATTAAATAATGCCACTTGAATTCTAGCTTGTAAATCTGGCAATTCATTAATTACAAAAATGCACCTGTTGGCTCTTGGAATCATTCCATAATGGATGACTCTATCATCTGCATAACTTAATTTTAAGTTGGCTGCTTTTATAGGATCTACATCACCAATAATATCTGCCACAGTTACATCTGGAGTTGCTAATTTCTCTGCAAAACGTTCGTTTCTGTGTAGCCAAAAAATCGGAGTTTCATCTTCTTTTTCTTTGATGGTTTCAATGGCAAATCTCGAAATTGGATTTAGTGGATCGTCATTAATTTCTGAACCTTGTACTACTGGAATGTATTCATCCAATAAATTGACCATCAATCTTGCCAATCGTGTTTTTGCTTGCCCCCTTAAACCTAATAAATTGATATTATGTCTGCTTAAAATGGCTCTTTCTAATTCTGGAATAACCGTATTTTCATATCCATGTACACCTTTAAAAACAGTTTCTTTACTCATCATTTTTGTAATGAGATTTTCTCGTAATTCGTCTTTTATTGATTTAGATTTGTATCCTGATTTTTTTAATTCTCCTAATGTTTGTATGTTCATAAGCCTCTCTCTAACTCTCTCCAAAGGAGAGAGAACTGTTATGTTTATCTTTATGTTAATATTTTACTTTTACCCATAAACTTGCTAAAAAGTCTTCCCTTTGGGAAGATTTAGATGGGCTTTTATCTAATTCTTTTCTTCCTATTCGTTTCATAATCTTCAAAAATCATTTCTCCTAAACCTTTTAAACCTGTGTAGAATGCTTTTCCTTGATTTGCTTGTGTAAATGCTCTTACAAACTGCATTAAATACGGATCTTGAGCTATCATAAATGTTGTAATTGGTATGTGCAATTTTCTAGCTTGTTGCGCCATTGCATAACATTTATTTACAATGTATTTGTCTAAACCATTACTATTTTTATAATACTGTCCATCTGGTAAACGCAAACAACTTGGTTTTCCATCAGTAATCATAAAAATCTGTTTGTTGGTATTTTTCTTTCTTCGTAACAAGTCCATTGCTAAATTTAAACCTGCAACTGTATTTGTGTGATATGGACCAACTTGTAAATAAGGTAAATCTTTAATTTTAATGGTCCAAGCATCATTACCAAAAACCAAAATATCTAAAGTATCTTTTGGATAACGAGTAGTGATGAGTTCTGCTAAAGCCATAGCTACTTTTTTGGCAGGTGTAATTCTATCTTCTCCATACAAAATCATTGAGTGACTGATATCAATCATCAACACAGTACTCATTTGACTTTTATGCAATGTTTCTTCTACAACCAAATCATTTTCAGAAAGTGTAAAATCTCCAATTCCGTTATTAATTTGGGCATTTCTAATACTTTCTGTCATCGAAACTTTATCCAAATTATCGCCAAATTGATAGGCTCTAAAATCTCCTGTATGCTCATCTCCTATTCCTGGAGATTTACTTTTATGATTGCCTGTACCACTTCTTTTTATCTTTCCAAAAATATGATTTAATGCTTGTTGACGAATAGCACGTTCTGTTTTTGCTGTTATTGCTGTTCCTCCACTTCCATCAGGTTTGATTTCATCTTTAATAAAACCTTTTTTCTTTAAATCTTCTACAAAATCATCAATAGTATACTCTGCTGTAGTAAGTTTGTATTCTTTGTCTAAAGAACGTAACCAGTCTATGGCTTCATCAAAATCGCCAGAAGTATAAGTTATAAGTTCCTTAAAAATTTCGAACAACTTATCAAAAGGAGATTGATTTTTGGGTTCGTAACTTTTAAAGATAAATCCTTTTCTTTTTGTATTGTTTTTCATCACTATAAAAATACGGCTTTATTAAGTGGTTAAAAAAAGATTAACATTGCTTTAGCATATATTTCTATAAAGTGAATTTATAAAAGATTTATCTTTGATAGATGGCAAAAATATTAATTACAGGAGGTACAGGTTTAGTAGGCAAAACATTGTCTAAAATGTTAATTGATAAAAATCATCATGTTTCGATTTTAACAAGAAGTCCCAAAAAGAATAACGAATATAAATGGGATATTGCTGAATCTTATATTGATGAAAATGCCTTTAAAAATATAGATTACATTGTTCATTTAGCTGGTGCAGGAATTGCAGATAAAAGGTGGAGTGAAGAAAGAAAACAAGTAATTTTAGATAGTAGAGTAAATTCTGCTAATTTATTATTTAAAAAAGTAAAAGAACTTAAAACCAATCTAAAAGGATTTATATCTGCTTCTGCAAATGGATATTATGGTGCTGTGACTACTGATATTATTTTTACTGAAGAAGACAAACCTGCAAATGATTTTTTAGGAAATGTTTGTGTGGCTTGGGAAAATGCTGCACACCAATTTGAAACTTTGCAAGTACCTGTAACAATTCTTAGAACTGGAATTGTATTGGCAAAAAATGGTGGTGCATTAAAAAAAATGAACACACCTGTAATAACTCCTTTAGGTACAGGTAAACAATATATGCCTTGGATTCATATACAAGATTTATGTGAGATGTACTTAATGGCTATAGAAAATAAATTAGTTGGTATTTACAATGCTGTTTCTCCAGAGTCACACACAAGTAAATCTTTTTCTAAAGTACTTGCAAAAGCTTTTAAAAAGCCTTTTTTGCCAGTTGCTGTACCTTCATTTATATTAAGAATTGTTTTTGGAGAAATGGCAGATGTTTTATTGAAAGGTAGTAGAATTTCATCAAAAAAAATCGAAAAGAATGGTGGTTATTCTTTCCGATTTTCTGAGCTTGAAAAAGCCTTGGTTAGTCTTAGATAGGTATTAGATTTTAGCCTTAGCTTCTTTCATTTTTCCTTTCCATGTTCTGCCTCCCAAAGTAGATCTGTAATAAACATAACCGTCTTTTACTTTTGTTATTTCCATTTTCATTTTAGTTCCTGCTTTAAATGGAAAGTTTGGTAAATTAAATTCTTTAATTATCATATAACATTCATCTTTAGCAGTCCAAACCAAATCAGATTTAATAAAGTGTTTTTTATTGTTAAAAAACTCGAAATGTTGATTTCCTTCAAATACAACTAAGACATCTCCTCCTTTATATTTATATGAGTATGAAGCATCTTTAATTAAAGGAGCTTCTGTCATTTTCTTTTTCTTATCAATTTTAAGAATGCTAGCAGACATAGGCTTAAGAGTCATTAAATGATCTTGGGCATTTATTGCAATTGCCAAAAATAAAGATACAGTTACTAATAATTGTGTTTTAAAATTTTTCATAATATTAAATTTAGGGGTTATTATTTTATTTAGGGGGTTAAATTATTCTACTTAAAAACCAAGTCCTGGTGGTTCTGGACTCTGTGCTTGAGCTTGTTGTGGACTTAACAAAATGTATGTACCTAATGCTGTAAGTGCAGCATATTTAGAGTAGCTACCAATTTTTTTTAGTGCATCTTTTCTTGATATTTGCACTTCTTTTTTAGGGGATTGTTTTGAATTCATTTTTTTCGTTAAAGTTTAGGGGTTACTCTAAGATTATTTTTCTCTTAATAATTTGTGTATTAGTTTTTATTTCTATTAAATAAACACCTGTTGAAAATTTAGAAATATCTAAATTATGCTCTAAGGTTTTTGATAATTTTTGCTGTAAAACTTGGTTTCCAAGGACAGAAAATACTTTTATTGCTCCTTCCTCTTGCAAACCTTTTACAATTAAATTTTTATTATTTGTATAAACCAAAACAGCATTAATTTGCGCATCTTTAGTGGATAAAGTGTTATTTTTTGTGTGAATGTAAAACCTACCTTTACCATTTAAAGCTTGTGTTGTTGTAATTTGGTACGTTGCTAAATTTTGATCTATTCTTACTAATTTCCCAACTTCTTTATCTTCAATAAAAACTGCTAATCCTTTTGGTAAATTTAAAACATCTGCACTAAATGTTATTAAAGTATTTTCTTTAGCATTTACTCCTATTGGAACAATCATATTAGAATAATTCAAATTTGGTAATGCTTGTAAAGCGTACATTGCACCAGAATCATTTTCTACTAAATGACTGTAAATATCTAAATTAGTATCTACAGAGAATAAACCTGCATCATAACCATCATCTAAACCTGTAGTTGTGCCTTTAATATACTTAATTTCTGTATTTTTTGTGCTTTTACCACCAGATAGTTTTAAGTTAATTTCAAAATTACCTGTTTTATTATTTTTAAAAAATAAATCTCCTTCTTGGTGAGTTTGCATATTCTCGTTAAAAGCAAAATTTCCGTTTGTTCCAATTTTTACAAAAAACCCTTGAGCAGGAGTTACATATTTTGCAGCAGATGCATTGTTAAATGGTTTGTAAGAATTTGTATTGGTATCCCAGAAATAAATAGCTTTAAAACCAGTTTCTAATAATGAAAAGTTTGTATTAATTAAATTATTAGTATTATTGGCTGCATTATTTGTATTTAAAAAAGAAGGGTACCCATTACCAATTAAGTTCCATCCACTCCCATTAGAAACTACTGCTTTTGTATAATTTGATGTTCTTAAACTACCTGTAAATGTTAGGTTTCCTACAGAAGAACGACGTACAGCTCTAGCATCACCCATCGCAAAATTACCTGAAGTAGTTGTACCATTTTGGTAGTAACTCCAAGTTTGGCTAACTGGGTTGTAACTAGATAAACCTCTATTATTTCCAGACCCAACTGCCAATGCATTTGAATTTGCAAAAGCATCTATATCTTGGTTTTCTACTGGGCTTGATATGATAAACCAACCCGTATTTTTCTTAATATATCTTTCATAAGAAATCGTACCAGAAGATGTACCTTGTACAACTAAAGAACCACTACTTGTAGCATCTGATTTTACAACCAAACTACCAGTTGTGTTTAGGTTACCTGATACATTTAAGTATTTACCAGCGTTTACATTTAACGTACCTAAATTAGATACGTCTTTTGCAACTGCGTTACTAATATCTACGTTTATTGTTTTACCAGAAGGAATAGATATATTGTCTGTTGCAATTGGCACTCTATTTAAACTCCAATTTGACGCCAAGGACCAATTACCAGAATTAACATTTAACTCATTTGTTACTGCTGATGAATTTATGATAATCTGATTCTCTTTTTTGTAGTAGTTATTAATATTACCTCCTACATAAGTTACTGTATAAGTTCCTGGGGTAGAGTTAGAAACATCAATTAATCCTGTAGAAGAGTTAATAGCTAAACCTGATGTACTAGAAAAAGTACCACCTGCAACTCCACTAATTGTTGGTGCTACATCTACACCAAAAATTGAGTGTGTATTGGTATTGTAAGAAAACTTAGAAAAATCATTATAATGTGCTTCTATAAATTTAAGTATTACAGCTGCATAATCTTTACCAAAAGGAACAATTGTTTGTGGCTTAGAATCGCTTCTGTTGTATTCTGTAGTTAAATTTCCTAGATGACGAACGTCTCTATTTACTTCTGTCATAATTCCATCTATAGTACCTCCTCCACCAATAGTATTTCCTGCTGCTGTAGACTCTGCTGCTGCTGGGCCAGAACCATGTCTTATATTACTATAATAATCTCCAGCAAAATAAGCAGATCCATTAGGAGAAGTATCATCACATCCTCCAGAATTATAAGAGCTTGGTACTGCTCTATAACCAGATGTTCTTCCACATTGTTTGTATGCTCCTCCATTTGTAGAATTGTAAAATGAACCTCCTGTTGTTTGTAAAAAATGACCAAAACTTGTAGTACCTCTAACCAATTGCTCTAAAGTTAAGTTACCTAAATTGTTATTTTTTAAATTTTGTATTGTAGAAGTTGTTATTGAATTGCTTAAAGGAGCATCAACATCTAATGTAGCAGTAGATATATTAAAACCAACATCTATTCTTTTTGGTGTATGACTTTGTCCATGCAAATCTATATAAATTCCTTTTCCATAATCTGCAGTAACTTTAGCACTTGCTTTATCTATAAACCCATGATAAGCATCAAAATATGGATTTGTTGCTGCATTATTACAAGTCGCAGTTGTTTTATTTCTATTAGGATCTAATTTAGATCTACTTAAATTATTTATAATAATGTGTGCATATCCTCCTGTTAAATCAAAAATTTCTTTTTGAATAATTCTTATTAAGATATCTGTATTATTATCTTCTTCATTAACGCCACAATTTCTAGTTATTAAATTACCATCAACGTTTTTTCCTCCATGAGGTGCAGAAATTATGATTGGTAAGTTTCCTGGAATGTACTCTATATTATTAGGAAAAGATGTATTATTACTATAAAATTCTGCTACTCCAGGTACACTTCCTTGTTTTATTTGAATGTTAAATGTTGCACTATTTTGGTCAGGATTCTGAGTAGTGTAAGTAACTATATAATTACCAATAGTTGATGCTGAAAGGTCTATTTTTCCTGTTGTTGAATTTATACTTAAACCAGATGTAGACGAAAATGTTCCACCAGTTTCTCCTGTTATTGTAGGTGTTGGGTCTGATTCTGTTATTGAATAAGAAGATGAACTATAACTAAAAGATGCATCATCTAGAGAATCTATTGTTAAAGTATAATCAAAAGTAATTTGAGTATTTGCACTTGCATTGTTTGAAAAATCGCCATTAAAATTAAATTTTTCTACACCATCTACAAATATTTTTCCATAAGAGCCATTTCCATTCCAATCATCTCCATAATTATCATAAACTCTAACAGTGTAGGTTCCATTAGGTAAACTTACAGTGTTTGAGTTTTTATTTAAATGAGATGTGTTGGATCCATTCCCATAATTATGGTCATAAGATAAAACTACAGAATTTGAAGAGTTTATAATTTCTATTTTATTTTCTCCAGAATAGTTTACCCAATTTACATTGATATAAACATTAGATTGAGAAAAGCTTTGAAATGATTGCAAAATAATTAATAAAACAACTGCGTGTCTTAAAAATTTAGGGGAAAATTTTCTTGTCATTTAGATAGGGGCCGAAAAGTATTTAACTAATACTTAATCATTAATTTATAGGGGTTAATTAATTATTAATTTCTCCAAATATATACATTTTTTTTAAAAAACAAATATAAATGCAAAAAAAATTAAAAACTAGATTTTATATTTAAAGCTACATCAGACCATGTTTTAGATACACCATCTGCACCTTTATGTAAGTCTTTACATACTAAATTTAAAGAGTTTAAAGCTTTTACAGCATTCCAATTAGAAACATCCATTGTTGCATTCATTGTAAAAGTTCTTCCTTCTATACTATATACAAAAGGTACTTTTTCTTCAACTCCATTCATCTTTAAATTTGTGTAACCAGTAGAGTCATTTTGTATAACTAATTTACCAGATAATAATTTGGTATTGTCCATAACACCAAAAAAGAATTTTTTTATTTTGTAATCTCTACTAGAATCTTTGGTAAAAATACTACTAACTGGTATCGAAAATTCTGTATTATTTATGGCTTCTCTTATCGTATTTCCTTCTCCTCCAGAATTGATATCAACTTTTTTAAACTGCCCACCTACTGGAACCTTCTCTGTAGTTTTATAGGCTGTAAAGTTAATTTCGTTTTTAGCATTCTTTAAAGAAAAAGCTGCATCACTTTTTTTAACTTCTGTTTTTTTATCTATGCTATAATCTGTTTTTTTTTCAGATTTACATGTAGAAAAACTAAATACAATTGCTATTAAGAACGATAAAACTACTCCTTTTTTCATGATGGTTATTTTTTATTATTTAAAATTTTATATGCTAAGTCTATATACTCTTTCTTTGCTTCTTCAGAAGACATTCCGTTTAATTGTATCCATGCATTAAACTTAAAAGCACTTCTTACATTGGGTTCACTATTAAAAGAAAACTGATTGCCAAAATTTGCTTGTTTGTAATAAGCATATAATTTTAGCATAACATCTGGAGCTATTGCTTTTTTTAATTCTGATATTTTACTAAATGTATCATTAAACTTTTTGTCTAACTCAGAATCCATAACTACTATTTTTCTGCAATTACTTGCACTCCTCCTTTAACTTTATCTCCTAAAGAAACATTAAGTTTAGTTCCTAATGGTAAAAACAAATCTACTCTTGAGCCAAATTTAATAAAACCTGCATCTGTACCTTGTACAACCTCATCTCCTTCTACTGCATAATTTACAATTCTTTTAGCTAATGCCCCAGCAATTTGTCTATACAAAACATCTCCAAAAGAACTATTATTTATAACAACAGTTGTTCTTTCATTTTCTGTAGATGCTTTTGGATGCCAAGCAACCAAATATTTTCCTGGATGGTATTTACTATATTTTATAACACCACTCATTGCATACCTTGTTACATGCACATTTATTGGCGACATAAATATAGATACTTGTAATCTTTTATCTTTAAAATATTCTGGTTCTTCTACTTCTTCAATTACAACAACTTTACCATCTACAGGCGCAACTAAATTTATATCATTTAAAGTTGATATTCTTTTAGGATTTCTAAAAAATTGAAGAATAATAATTAAAAAAACAACAATTATTATTTGAATTGTTTTCGCTAACCAATTTATTTCTACAAATTTATCTGCTAATATAACTCCAGCAACAGCTAAAATTAAAGAAATTGTTATGATTTTATATCCTTCTTTGTGAAAACGAATCATTTTTAAATTATAAAATTAATATACAAATATACAAATGGTGCTGCAAACAACAAACTATCTAACCTATCTAGAATACCTCCATGACCTGGCATAATATTACCACTATCTTTTATGTTTGCTTGTCTTTTAAATTTAGATTCTACTAAATCTCCTATAGTACCTATAACACTTATGATTAAAGCAATTATCAACCAATTTGTTAAAGAAAAATATGTGTTAAATTCACTTATTGCAAACGCTGCAATTAAAGCAAAAACTACTCCACCTAAGAACCCTTCTTGTGTTTTTTTGGGAGAAACAGATACAAATAGTTTTCTTTTACCATAGTTTTTACCAACTAGAAATGCAAAACTATCATTTACCCATATCATTATAAGTATAGATATCATTAAATGAGGATTATAAGTACCTTTGTAAATAGGTAATAATACTAAAAACAATATAGAAAAAATAGGGTATCTAATAACTATACCTAACTTAGACCTATCATTAGAAAAAGTAATTTCTTTTTCAGTAAATAAGAAATAAATTAATGATAAAGATGATAATAATGTAATTCCTAAAATACCAAATATGGCATAATTTTCAGGTTTTTTCAACATTAAAAACAAGGCAACACCAAAAAAAATGTAACTAATAAAACTTTTAAATTGAATAAGTTTAGAAAACTCCCAAATACATAAGATTCCAAATAAAAAAGTAAGTACTATATACGATTCTTTAGAAATAAGAATAGCAGATAAAAATATTAAAACGTAAATAATTCCAGAAAAACTCCTTCTTAAAAGGTTGCGCATATTATAAATCTTCTAATAGCAGCAAATATAAGTTTTTTGAATTACTGTTACCGTAGTTTAAGAAATTATCATCATTTTTATCAACTCCATAATTTTTTATTGCAGAGATATTAGTTGGCAGTTTGTCTTTGTGGTTTATTTTAATACCTGTTAAACCTTGTCCCATATCTTTAACCAACTGACTTGTAGTTGCATATACTATAAAGTCTTTTGGCATTTCAGAAAGCTTAATACTTTTTAATTGATTTGAAGAAAATAAAATATTACCATTATCTGCAATCAAATGCTCGCAAGTTGTAAAAACGGGTGTATCAGATTTAAGTTCTTTGTCTATATTAACCTCTTTTTTTTCTAAAAAAGCTGTTAAATTGTCATCCAACAGCGTAATTTGATTCCAATTATTCTCTTTTAAAATATTGTTTAAATTTTGAACAACTTCTTGGTTTTTTACGCAATATAAAAACTTACCTCCTTTTTCTACAAAGTTGTGCACAAACAAATCATCTAAAGAGAGATTTACTTCTTGTTTTTGAATTTCTTTATCCTCTTTTACAGGGATATTGAAAAGCTTTTTAAAAAAATTCATTCATTTAAAGATATTTAATTATTCTTCAGTATTTTTAATTACTGGGGGAATATCTTCTCTTTGTTCAACTATTCTTTCAATTTTTTCTTCTACTTCTTCAAAAGGTCTTTTTCCAAATATTTTTTCTAAGTCGTCTTTAAAGATAACTTCTTTTTCTAATAATAATTCTGCTAAAATTGTTAATTTTTCTTTGTTAGCCTCTAACAATTCAACAGCTCTCTTATATTGAGACTCAATCATTTTAGAAATTTCTTTATCTATTTTCTTTCCTGTTTCTTCGCTGTAAGGTTTTACAAAAGCGTCATTTCCTGAAGAATCGTAATAAGTTACATTTCCTACCTCTTCATTTAAACCATAAACAGTAACCATAGCTCTGGCTTGTTTTGTTACTTTTTCTAAATCGCTTAAAGCTCCTGTAGATATTTTATTAAAAATTATTTTTTCTGCAGCTCTACCTCCCATTGTTGCACACATTTCATCTAACATTTGCTCTGTCTGTACAATCATTCTTTCTGCTGGTAAATACCAAGCTGCTCCTAAAGATTGTCCTCTTGGTACAATTGTTACTTTTACCAAAGGTGCTGCATGTTCTAACATCCAACTTACAGTTGCATGGCCTGCTTCATGAAAAGCAATTACTTTTTTCTCTTTTGGCGTTATTACTTTATTTTTCTTTTCTAAACCACCAACAATTCTATCTACTGCATCTAAAAAATCTTGATGTTCTATTTCTTTTTTACTTGTTCTTGCAGCTATTAAAGCAGCTTCATTACACATATTTGCAATATCTGCACCAGAAAAACCAGGAGTTTGCTGTGCTAAAAAATCAATATTTACATCATTAGCCAATTTAAGTGGTTTGATATGAACTTCAAAGATTTCTTTTCTTTCGTTTATATTTGGTAAATCTACATAAATTTGTCTGTCAAAACGTCCTGCACGCATTAAAGCACTATCTAAAACATCTGCTCTATTGGTTGCTGCTAACACAATAACATTGGTATCTGTACCAAAACCATCCATTTCTGTAAGCAACTGATTTAAAGTGTTTTCACGCTCATCATTACCACCAGTCATACTATTTTTACCACGAGCTCTACCAATTGCATCTATTTCATCAATAAAAATAATAGAAGGAGATTTTTGTTGTGCTTGTTTAAATAAATCTCTTACTCTAGAAGCACCAACACCAACAAACATTTCTACAAAATCTGAACCAGATAATGAGAAAAAAGGAACTCCAGCTTCTCCTGCAACAGCTTTTGCTAATAATGTTTTACCTGTACCTGGTGCACCTACTAACAAGGCTCCTTTAGGAATTTTACCTCCTAAAGAGGTATATTTTTCAGGATTTTTTAAGAAATCTACAATTTCTTGTACTTCTTCTTTAGCACCTTCTAAACCTGCCACATTTTCGAAAGTAGTTTTTACTTTGGTATCTTTATCAAATAATTTTGCTTTTGATTTTCCGATACTAAAGATTTGACCACCTCCACCACCTCCAGCTCCACCACCAGACATTCTTCTCATAAAAAACAGCCAAATTGCTATTAGAATGATGAATGGTAAGAAACTTAAAATAGTGTCAAAAAAACTGGTTCTGCTTTCGTTTTTTAAATCGAAATCTAAATCTTTACTTTCTCTAACTTTTTCTATATTATTTTCAAAATTTTGTAAATCTCCAAAATTATATTCGTATAAAGAGGCTCCTTTAGAGTAAAAAGCAGAATTTACCATCTTTTTATAGCGTTCCTTTTTTAAAGCCTCTTGCTTTATATAAATTTGTGCTATATTATTGTTTACAACAACAATCTTTTTAATGTCGTTCTCTTTTAATATTTCATTAAATTCATTTTTTGTAATAGTTTTTGAAGCTAAATCTCCACTATTAAAAAATTGAAGTGCAATAATTACAATAAATATTGCAGCATATATCCAATACGCATTAAATTTAAATTTAGGCATATTAGAATTATTATCTTTCTTTGAATCACTCATTATTTTTAAAAAATCAAAAAATTAAACTGGATTTATCTCTGTAATTTTGGCATCACCCCAAAGACTCTCTATATCATAAAACTCACGTACATGTTTTTGAAATATGTGAACAACTACGTTTACATAATCCATTAAAACCCACTCAGAGTTTGTTTGCCCTTCTATATGCCAAGGCTTATCTTTAAGTTCTTTACTTACTAATTTTTGTATAGAACCAGAAATTGCATTTACTTGTGTGTTTGAATTACCAGAGCAAATTATAAAATAATCACAAACAGTATTTTCTATTTCACGTAAGTCTAGTAACTGAATATCTTCTCCTTTTACTTCATCAATTCCTTTAATAATTACAGCAATTAAATCGTCTTTACTTACTTGTTTTTTTGTCATTAACTTTTTTCTAATTTGTCGCAAAGTTATTATTTTTTTGCGAGTATTTTATGTAATATTACAGTAGTTTACACTTTATTTAACACTTGAAAATAATCAAACTTAGTGCCATTGATTCTACTAACTCTTTTTTAAAGGATTTAGCACAGAATTCTACGCTTCAAAATTTTACTACAGTTGTAACAAATAACCAAACAAAAGGAAGAGGGCAACAAGATAGTAAATGGGTTGCAGAACCTTTTAAAAACCTTACTTTCAGTATATTTATAGAGTTTAAAGAATTAAAAACCTATCAAAAAAAATATTTAAACTTTGCCATTTCTTTAGCTATTTATGAAGTTTTATCAAGTAAAAATCTTCCTAAAATTTATATAAAATGGCCAAACGACATTCTGTCAGCACACCAAAAAATTTGTGGTATTTTAATTGAAAATACGTTTATTGGTGATAAAATAAAGAATTCAGTTATCGGAATTGGGTTGAATGTAAATCAAAAAAAATTTCCTAATTTTTTAAAAAAAGTAACTTCTCTACAATTAGAAACCAATTTAAAATACGATTTAGATGAATTATTAGCAGATATTTTAAAAACAATTCAACAGAAAGTAAAATTATTAGAGACTAAAGACTTTGCAGTTTTAGAAGAGGATTATTTAAGCGTTTTGTATAAAAAAAACATCCCTACTATGTTTAAAAACAGTAAGGATGAAATTTTTATGGGTATTATTTCTGGGATTTCTAATGATGGAAAACTTCAAATACAATTAGAAGATGATTCTATCAAAGAATTTGGAGTTAAAGAAGTTTCTTTTCTTTAAAGATTTCCAATATTTTCTGTAAGTGTATCTACAAATTTTGTTAGTGGCTTTTTAATCATCATTGCCATCATTGGGTTAAAATCGCCATCAAAAACCAATTGTATTTCTGATTTATTTTCAGATAATTCTGTAATATCTGCAGATAATGTAAATGGTAGTTTACTACTTGCTGCACCTAAAGTAATGTTAGAAAAAGGAGTTTTTTCTTTTAAAACCAATCTAATTTCTGGCATTCCTGGTAAGCCAAATAAAAAAGAATCGCCATCTACCTCAAATTTTTGAATATTATCTGGCATTATTTCTTTAAAATTTTTTAAATCTGTAAAAAAAGTAAATACTTCTTCTGCAGATTTTTTTACTGTTACTGTATTTCCGTTTATATTCATGCTATATTTTTATTGTTTCCACTCACTTGGATTTTTTCTCCAATCATTTAAAGTAACCAACTCTTTTTGAGTAACATAATTACTATCTAAAGCTTGCTCTAGTAGGTTTTCGTAATTACTTAAAGTACTTAATGCTACATTTTTATTTTCGAAATTCTTATCAGCTACATCAAATCCATAAGAAAAAATAGCAACCATACCTTTTACCACTGCTCCAGCCTCTTTTAATGCTTCTACTGCATTTAAACTGCTATTTCCTGTGCTAATTAAATCTTCTATCACCACAACATTTTGTCCACTTTCTAAATGCCCTTCTATTTGATTTTTTCGACCATGTTTTTTGGGTTCTGGTCTTACATAAATAAAAGGAACACCCAATTCTTGGGCTACCAAAATTCCAATAGCAATTGCACCTGTAGCAACACCCGCAATTACATCTGGTTTACCATACTCTAATTCTACAATTTTTGCAATTTCTTCTTTAAGAAAAACACGAACTGGAGGATAAGATAAGGTAATTCTATTATCGCAATATATTGGCGATTTCCAGCCAGAAGCCCAATTAAATGGTTCGTTTGGACTTAATTTTATTGCCTTAATTTGCAATAAAAGCTCAGCTGTTTTTTTAGCTGTATCTTTGTTTAAAATCATATCGCAAATGTATAAAGTTTTTGTAAATGATAGCCCAATAATTGTAACATCTTCTGCCAAAAAAAATAATAATTATCCAGTTTATTTTTTTAAGGATGTAATTTTAGATGAGATTATCTATAAATTAAAGAACAAAGAAACTAAAGGAGCTAACCTATATACCACTGATTTAGAGAAAGATTGGAGAGTTTTTTGTTCAAATTTAGAAGTAATTCCTGCTGCTGGTGGTTTGGTTTTAAACAATAAAAAAGAAATTTTATTTATTTATAGAAATAATGTTTGGGATTTACCCAAAGGATGGATAGAAAAAGGAGAAACCAAAGAAATAGCAGCAATTAGAGAGGTAAAAGAAGAATGTGGTATATCTAATTTAAAATTGATAAAACCTTTGCTTACTACACATCATATTTATTTTCATAAAAGTATAAAACTAAAAGAAACACACTGGTTTTTAATGTATTCTGATGATGAGAAAGAATTAACTCCACAAATAGAAGAAGGAATTACTGCTGTTGGTTTTAAAAACGAAACAGAAATTGCAGAAATTTTACAAAATACTTACGCTAACATTAAATTAGTGTACCATATTTATAAAAAAGGATAAAAATTTCTTGTAAGACGGATTTGCGTTAGGGATTAAAACGACATCCTTTTTATGCAGAACTCGATTCGATATTTGTTTTGATTATTTTACTTACTTTTTTAAAATTGAAAGATGCTGAACTAAATTCTGCATAAAAAGATATAGTGGAAAGCCCGACCTTTAGGTAACGCCCTAAAAAGTTTCTGTATCAAAAAAAACAAACTATCTTTGCCGACTTCTAAAAACAACCAAAATTATGACCGAATTTATTACCAAACGTGTAAAAAATGTGAGAAATGACGTGTTATCTGGAATCACAGTTGCGTTAGCATTAGTTCCTGAAGCTGTGGCATTTGCATTTGTAGCAGGTGTAGATCCGCTTGTAGGTTTATACGCAGCTTTTATGATTGGATTGATTACGTCTATTTTTGGTGGAAGACCAGGAATGATTTCTGGTGCAACAGGAGCTTTAGCTGTAGTCATGGTTTCTTTGGTTTCTGAAGGAAATGCTATGGGAAATCCTGAAGAAAATCTAGGTTTATACTATCTTTTCTTAACGGTTATTTTAATGGGAATTTTTCAGTTTTTAGCTGGTGTTTTAAAATTAGGAAAGTTTGTACGTTTAATTCCACATCCAGTAATGATGGGGTTTGTAAATGGTTTGGCTATTGTAATTTTTTTATCTCAATTAGGTATGTTTAAACAAACTGTTGGAGGCGAAAAAGTTTGGCTGGAAGGAAACTCTCTATGGTATACGATTGCCTTAGTTGCATTAACAATGTTAATTATGTGGGGATTACCAAAAATAAAAGCAACTAAAAAACTACCAGAAGCATTAATTGCTATTTTGGTTGTTTCTGGAATTGTAATTTTCTCTAATTTAGATGTTGCAACTGTGGGTTCTTTTATTAGAGATGGTGGTGGAGAGGGTTTAAAAGGTGGTTTTCCTGTTCCTGTTTTAGAGACTTTTTCTAAAATACCTTTAAATATGGAAACATTTTTATTCATATTACCTTATGCAGGAATTTTAGCAGCTATTGGTTTAATTGAATCTTTAATGACCTTAAATTTAATTGATGATTTAACAGAAACACGTGGAAACTCAAACCGAGAATGTATGGCTCAAGGTGGTGCAAATATTATTACTGGTTTGTTTGGTGGCATGGGTGGTTGTGCAATGATTGGACAATCTATCATTAATATAAAAGGTGGTGGACGTGGTCGTTTATCTGGAATTACTGCTGCTGTTTTCTTATTAATGTTTATTCTTTTTGCTTCTTCTTACATAGAGCAAGTGCCTATTGCAGCTTTAGTTGGTGTAATGTTTATGGTTGTTATTGGTACATTTGCGTGGTCTAGTTTTAGAATTATGAATAAAATTCCGTTAACAGATGTAATTGTTCTAATTTTAGTTTCTGCATTAACCGTAATTTTTGATTTGGCTATTGCAGTAATTGCAGGTGTTATTGTAAGTGCTTTAGCATTTGCTTGGGAAAATGCAAAACGTATTAGAGCCAGAAAACGTTACAGAGAAGATGGCACGAAAGTGTACGAAATTTGGGGGCCACTTTTCTTTGGAAGTATTTCTGCTTTTAATGATAAGTTTGATATTAAAAACGATCCAGAAAAAGTAGAAATTGATTTTGTAGAAGCTCGTGTTTCTGACCATTCTGCAATTGAAGCAATTTTTGCTTTGGTTGAAAAATACCAAGCAGCAAACAAAAAAATTACTTTAAAACATTTGAGCGAGGATTGTAAATTGTTATTATACAAATCGAGCCCAATTTTTACAGATATTATAGAAGAAGATATTGATGACCCACGTTATCATTTAGCTGCAAATCCTGAGGATTTTCCAAAACCTTTGGGAGAGTATAAATTTTAATTCTTTTTTCTCTTATATTTTTTTTTAAAATAAAATACAAACAGGAGTTGGTGCAGCAATCTCGTCTACAAAAGTTAGTTCTCCAGTACTAGCGTTTCTTTTAAAAGAGATGATATTATCTGTATCTTGATTGGCTACCAATAAAAAATTATCATTTGGTGATAACGAAAAATTTCGTGGATGTTTTCCTAAAACAGGCTCGTAACCAACTGTTTTTAAAGTTCCATTTTCTGGATTTACTTTATAAATTACAATAGATTCATGTCCACGATTTGAGGCATATAAAAATTTACCATCTTTTGTTATATGGATATCTGCAGCTTTGCTGTATTCTGAAAAACTTTTTGGTAATGTAGAAATTGAGGAATCTACAAAGTATGTATGCTCTTTTTCTTTAACCAAAGAAACAGTATTATTTAATTCGTTTAAAACGTATATCCATTTATTATTTGGATGAAAAGTTAAATGTCTTGGACCAGCTCCATCTGCCATATTTAGCTTTTTTTGATTGGTGAAAACAAGTTTATTGTTTGTCTTATCTATCGTAGAAAACCATAATTGATTTGTTCCTAAATCTACAGAAATAATTTCTTTTTTAGTAGGATGAAACCAAGTGGAATGTGCGTGAGCAGATTTTTGTCTACTTGTTGTGCCTTTTCCAATGTGTTGTTGTACACTAAGTAATTTTGATAACTTTCCAGTTTTATCAGCTTTTAACAGCCCTACATTTCCACCTCCATAATTTGAAGCAATTACATAGCCTTCATCATTTATTGCCACAAAACAAGGATTTGCACCTCCAGTTTCTTGTTTGCTAATAAAAAAAAGAGAATCTTTGGCTATATTGTAAGACCTTATAAAACCTCTTTTTTGCACATCTGTTTCTCCAACAGCAAAAAGTGTCTTTCCGTTTTTAGATTTTGTTAAAAATGTAGGATTTACAACTTCTGCAACTAAGCCTATTTTGTTAAGTTTTCCTTCTTTAGAAATTTTGTATTTGTAAATTCCTTTAGAATCTTTTTTAGTGTAAGTTCCAACATAAAAAGAAGCATCCATCTGTTGTTTTTTGTTTAATATAGTTTTACAGCCTAAAAAGAAAATAACGAGAATTAATATGGCATTTTTCATTAATCTAATTTTAATTTAATTTTTAACTTTCCACATACAATCCATCTCTCACCAAGATTCTTTTACCTCTATAAAAACCTCTTCTTTAATAATTCTTTTTCTTTTAAATGATTATTTAATTGTCATTTAATTAAAATAGTTTAAATACTGGTAATCTTAAATGCGCAGGTTCATAATAAGGAGAGTTCTTATAAATAAAATTAAGTTGTGCATTGGGGTTCTTTGCAAATTTTTCATCAGAATTTAATTTTGTTTCAAACTCTTTTTTTAGTGATGAATTTTCTTTTAATAATTTTTCTGCAATATCTTCAAAAACATAACTAGAATACCCTTCTTTTTGCTGTAAAATAGTATCAAAAAAGTTCCAGTTAAAAAAAGAATCTGTGGCTTCTGCTTCTAATGTTTCTAGCAAGTAACGAACACCATTTTGGTTTGTAGGAATATAAATATCTCCAGCTCTAAAAGTAATTTTTTCTTTTGATGAAGTAACAGTTGTATTATAATGCAAATAATGCCCTTCATAAGCACTGTTTCTTGTTTTATAATCTGCAACATGATTTACCTCTACAGAAATAATGGTATCATTTTGAAACCTTGTAAATTCTATTTGATTATTTTTTAATCTTTCTATAACTTTATGCCAACCTTGTTGTAAAATATAAGCTTTAGGTATTGTTATTTGTTTAGAAGGTATAAAGTTATTATAGTATTTTGTAGGTTTGGTAAATGGTTTGTTTGTGTCGTAAAACAAACGTTTTCCTGAGGTTACTTTGCTATCAATAATTTCTGCTTCATAACCTTTAAATTGTAATTCTGTAGGGTTTTCTCTATCTACTTTAAAACTTATTGGATACGTTTTTTTACTTAGAAATTCATCAACAGCATTTGCTCTTAATTTTTTTATTTTACTTGCATTTTTTTCAGTAAAATCAATTGCAGAAAACATTAGTTCGTACGTTTGTTCTACTCTTAATTTATAAGGTTTTAACATGTGTGTTTCTACCATTAATCCTAAAGTATGAAACAACGTTGTATAGCCTGTTGAATATCTTGGCGAGTCAAAAAATTGGGAGAACCCATGTTCTGGAGTGGTACCCCAAACATTTACATAAGGTGTAATAGCAATATTTTTATCTTGCAAAGATTTTTCTAAACTTGGTCGCATTTCTTTTTCTAAAAAAACACCTAAATTACCTCCTAATTTATTGTGCTGTGTAAATAAATGGGTAATTGCGTATTGATAATCTGCTCCATTACTAACATGGTTATCAATAAAAACATCTGGATTTACACTATGAAAAATTTCTGCAAAAGCTGCTGCGTTTTTGGTGTCTTGTTTTATAAAATCTCTGTTTAAATCAAAGTTTCTTGCATTGCCTCTAAAACCATATTCTTTGGGGCCATTTTGATTGGCTCTTGTATGAGAATTTCTATTTAAAGCACCACCAATATTGTAAACTGGAATTACACAAATAATTGTATTTTTATATTTTTCTTTTAAAGAATCGTTTTGAACAATGTCTCTAATTAATAACATAGATGCATCTATTCCATCAGATTCTCCAGGATGAATTCCGTTATTTATTAATATTCTGTTTTTTGTAGATTTTTTAATTTCTGCAATATTGTAAATTTCTTCTCTGTTGTATACAACCAAATGCAATGGTTCACCAGAATCTGTCTGACCAAAAGTAAATAAAGAAATTTCGTCATATACTTCTGATAGATTTTTGTAATAAGAAATAACTTCTTTATATGTAGGTGTTTCTTTGCCTTTAGAGTTTTCGAAAAGTGTGGTAAAATCTTTTTCTTTATGTGTGTTTTTATTACAGGAAGTTATTAAAATAATCAGGAAAAAAATTACAAGCTTTTTCATTTAAAAATTATCCTTTAAAATTTAAATCTAAAACGTAATTAGCATCTACACTTTGGCCTCTTTTTTTTGCTGGTGTCCAATCAGACATTTCAGAAAGTATTCTAATAACTTCTGTATTATAATCTTGAGTTAAGCCTTTTACAACTTTAATATTTTTAAGTTTACCTTCTTTAGTAACTACAAAATCAACAATCATGTCACCAATAATTCTAGCAGAATTAGAATCGAATTTTTTATCTATGTATTTCTCTACATTACCATTATTATCTTTTTTATAAAAAGGTTTAGAGTTTATAGTTTTATATTTATAACTTTTTCCATCTTTTGTGTAACTTGTTCCTTTAGATAGTTTTCCATTCTTATAAGTTTCTTCGTATATTTTAGTTGAACCATCAAAAGCTGTCCATAGTCCATTTTTAAATCCTTTTTTATAACTTCCTTTAACAATCAATCCTTTATCATCTGTATATTGCACAAATCCATTCCCATTAATAACTGTTTGCCTTCCTTCTGTATCCCAAAAGTTTATAACTAAATTTTGAGTTTTATCATTAAAAAAAGTCTGCTTAGACATTTTCTCTTCAGCTTCTTTTTCTCCATTTTCGTAGTAGTAAGTCCAAATTCCATTATCTTTCTTACCATTTACTGTATTACCTTCAGAAGCTTTATTTCCGTTTTTATGATAAGAGATAAAGTTTCCATCAGATTTTAATACCTGTAATCCGTTAGTATTGAATTTAGAATCTAATATGTATTTATTTTTAGCGTTATCTAACACATATTTTTCTACCTTAAAAACATTGTTATTATCTCCTACATTTGTTTCTTTAATAATTACTAAAGTATTTGTTTTTAAAAAAGTTGCTCTATTATTTGTATAATACAAAGTGTCTCCTACTTTATAAAAATTTGTCTGAGAAAATCCTAGACCAGACATTAACATAAATATTATTGCAATGCTAAATTTTTTCATTTTATATTATTATTGTTTATTGATATTTATTTTTTTTATTCTAACTGTTTTAGGAACTAATTTAGTATAATCTCCATCATTTCTAATTACTTCTCTAACAATGGATGATGATATGTAAGAAGTACTTGCAGCTGTTAAAAGAAAAACAGTTTCTATAGGTGCTAAGTCTCTGTTGGTATGTGCTATTGCTTTTTCAAATTCAAAATCTGCAGGGTTTCGAAGTCCTCTTAAAATAAACTCTACATTGTTTTTTAGGCAAAAATCTACAGTTAGTCCTTTGTAAGTAACTACTTTTATTTTGGGGTTATTTGAAAAAGAATCCTCTATAAATTTTTTACGCTCTTCTAAAGAAAACATGTACTTTTTATTAGAATTTACCCCAATTGCAATAATGAGTTCATCAAACAATTTTACTCCACGATTAATAATGTCATAATGACCAGATGTGATAGGATCAAAAGATCCTGGAAAAATAGCTTTTTTCATATACCCTCTTTATTACATTGAAGTATTAATTGTTTATGATAAAAATAGGAAAATAACTTAAATAGGAGGTTTATTTCCTTATTTAATATTATTGAGGGAATTTTCTATGGCATTATTAAATAGTTCTTTTAATGAAATTCCTGCTACTTGTGCTTGTTGAGGCAATATGCTCTCTTCTGTTAAACCAGGAACAGTGTTCATTTCTAAGAAATACGGTTCGCAATTTACTAAAATATATTCAGAACGTGAAAATCCTGACATATTTAAAATTGAATATATCTTTTTTGCAACCTTAATCACTTTTTCTTCTTCTTCTTTACTTATTCTTGCTGGTGTTATCTCTTCCGATTTTCCTTCATATTTTGCTTCATAATCAAAAAAATCGTTTTCTGTTACAATTTCTGTAATAGGTAAAACTTTTATTTTTCCTTTAAAATTTATAACACCTACAGAAACTTCTACTCCATCTAAAAAAGATTCTATTAAAATTTCTGAATCTTCTTTATATGCCTTTTCTATAGCAGGTACTATTTCTTCTTTAGTATGTACTTTAGAAATACCATAACTAGAACCTGCATTATTTGGTTTTACAAAACAAGGTAAACCAACCTTTTCTATAATTTTGTCTAGATTTATAGCATCTCCTTTATTTAGATATATAGATACAGCTGTTTTAATACCATATTCTTTTACAACACTTAAAGTATCTCTTTTATTAAAGGTTAACGCCATTTGATAAAATGGCGCTGATGTGTGTTTAATATTTAGTAACTCTAAATAACTTAAAAGCATTCCATTTTCTCCAGGAGCTCCATGAATTGCGTTAAAAACACAATCAAAATTGATTGTTTCAGTATTTAAAACAAAAGAAAAATCATCTTTATTAATTAAATATTCGTTCTCATCATCATCTAAAGCAACCCATTTTTCTTTTAAAATATGAACTCTATAAGGAGTATATGTATCTCTGCCTAAATGATTATAAACTACATTTCCACTTTTTAAAGAAATATTTACTTCGGATGAATAGCCACCCATAACAATTGCAATGTTTTTCTTCATTGTTTTTAAAATAATAAAACAAATTTATCAAAATAATAATAGAAAAAGCAACGTTTAGTTTTTATATATTTGTAGGTAACAAAAATCAAAAAATGAGTGTATTACAATTTCTAAAAAGTAAATCTTTTTTAATTCAAATTGCAATTGCAATTATAGGTTTATTCGTCTTTATTTTCGTTTTAAAATATTGGCTAGGTATTACTACTAACCACAATCAAAAAATACAAGTTCCTGATTTACATAAAATGTCTTTAACAGATGTAGACAGACAGTTAAAAGAATTAAATTTAGGCTTTATTGTAATAGATAGTGCAAGCTACAACCCAGATTATCCTAAGAAATCTGTGATAGAGCAAAGCCCAGAAGCTGGAGATTTTGTTAAAGAAAAACGTAAGATTTATCTCACTTTAAACCCATCTAAATACAGAGATGTTACTATACCAGATTTAAATGGAAGAACTAAAAGACAAGCTAGCTCTCAACTTAAAGCAAAAGGCTTAAATGTTGGAACAAACTTTACTTATGTGCATGATATTGGTAAAAATGTTGTGCGTGGATTGCGTTATAAAGGAAAAGTTTTAAATCCTGGAGATAAATTACCTCTAAACTCTATTGTAGATTTGGTTTTAGGTGATGGTAAAGGGAATTAGAGTTGGAAGTTTAAAAATTACAAAATAAAATTGTGTTAGATAACAAATCTCAAGAAGTAGAAAACGACGAATTGTATGAACATCATAGGTTTGTAGCTAGTGAGGGTCAAGAACCTTTAAGGGTTGATAAATTTTTAATGAATTTTGTAGAAAACGCCACAAGAAACAAAGTACAACAAGCTGCCAAAGCTGGCAATGTTTTAGTAAATGATGTTGCTGTAAAATCGAATCACAAAGTAAAGCCAAATGATGTTGTTAGAGTCGTTTTGGCATATCCTCCAGCAGAAAATTTATTAGTTGCAGAAAATATTCCTTTAGATATTATTTTTGAAGATGATACTCTAATTGTTGTAAATAAACCTGCAGGAATGGTGGTGCATCCAGGTCATGGAAATTACTCTGGAACATTGGTAAATGGCTTGATTCATCATATAGAAAATTTACCTACAAATTCTAATGAACGTCCAGGATTGGTGCATAGAATTGATAAAGACACAAGTGGATTATTGGTTGTTGCTAAAACTGAATTTGCAATGGCACACTTATCTAAACAGTTTTTTGACAGAACCACAGAGCGTTTATATTATGCTTTGGTTTGGGGAAATATAGAAGAAGATAAAGGCACAATTGAGGGTAATATTGGACGTAGTTTAAAAAACCGTTTGCAAATGGCTGTTTTTCCTGATGGCGATTTTGGCAAACATGCAGTTACCCATTTTAAAGTTTTAGAAAGGTTAACTTATGTAACTTTGGTACAATGCAAATTAGAAACTGGTAGAACACATCAAATTAGAGCACATTTTAAACATATTGGGCACACGCTTTTTAATGATGAACGTTATGGCGGAAATGACATTTTAAAAGGAACCACATTTACCAAATACAAACAATTTGTGCATAACTGTTTTAAGGTTTTACCAAGACAAGCATTACATGCTAAAACATTAGGTTTTACACATCCAATAACTAAAGAATTTTTACAATTTAATTCTGAAGTACCAAAAGATATGTTAGATTGTTTAGAAAAATGGAGAACATATTCTGAGAACTCTAAAGAAGAAATTTAATAAAAACTATTAGCCTCAATTATAAAACACCCTCTATTTCTCTACAACAGGTGTTATTTTTAAGCCAATACTAAACTCTACTTATGCAAAAATGAATAGGCAAATACTATAGATAATGTTTCATGATTAGATTTCCAAGATTTAAAATCTGATAATATATCTTTTTTATGATATCTCAACTCAACACCATATCTTTTAAACTTATAACCAATACCAAAGGCTAAATTGTTAGTACCAGAAATTTCTAATGAACTTATACTTGAGCCATCATTTCTAGTAAAATCAATTGATGAATTCATAGGTAAACCAAATACTAAAGAAGTATTTAAAAAAAGCTTAGAATCTTTATTCAAAAAAAGGTAGTGTCTTAAAGTTACAGGAATATCAATAGAACTATAATCTATATTTGCTCTTAATACTCCCCCAGCAACTTTCGCTGAATTATTAATTTTTTCAGATTTAAAATTTTGATAAGTTGGCTCTATTGCTATAGCCCATTTGTTTTTATTAAAGGGTAAAATAAATTCTGCTTCTAAGCCTAAACCAAAACCTATTTGGTTACCAAAATTGGTATTTCTAAGATTAGAAGTTGTATTTTCTATAGATAAAGAAGTACTATTTATTCGAGGTCTAATATTTAAATTAAATAACCCTTTTTTTTGTTTTTTACTATAACTTACAAACTCGGTATTACTACATTTATTATAATTGATAAAGAGATTAACTAATTTACTTTTTTTGTATTCAAGAGAATTAAACGTACTAATTGTTAATTTTGAGCACTTTAAATCATTAAAAAGTTGTTGCTTATATTCATTATTGTTTCCAATTTTCCCTGAATTTGTTATGTAACTTTTGTAAACTAATTGTTTGATATTAGAGTTTTTATTTTTGTAAAAGTATCTTATAAAACTACCTTCTACATAACTATACAAATTAGACTTGCCTTCTACTAATACTTTTAAAAGTAATCTTTCTTTTTTAAAAGTGGGTTTTTTATCTGTAGTTAATTCACTTACATTATTTCTACCAGATCTATCTACTTCTACAATTGACCAAAAGTATTTTGAAAAATTATATACGCTAAACTCTTTGACAGATTTTATAGATATTACCTTAAGCTCTCCATTTTCAGACAACTTGTATTCAAGTTTTGTTGGATTATTTCTCCAATCTAAGTTTTTAATTAAGCATTCATTTTTTTATTATTGCTATCTATAAAATATCCTTTCTCAAAAAAAACTTGAGCATAAAAATTTACACTAAAAACAAGTGCTATAAGAAGTGAGAATCTATTTTTTTAAATCAATTTTATATTTTTTGATAAAACAATATATTATAAGAATCATTACATTATACTGATATTTATCATAATTTTAACAACAACCAGAACTTGGACTGCAACATGAATTTTGTAAATCAGACATTTTCATCCTTGGTTTTTCTTGTGGAATTCCGCAAGCATCTAATGCTAAACAAGCTGTAACTTTTGGGGTTAACAAAAAGTTTTTGCCATCAAAATTTAAATCGTATTTACCAATGGTTTCTTTTCCTTGGTATTCTACTTCAATCTCTAAATCTTCAAATTTGAAAATCTTTTCAGAGAGTTCTATAATGTGTAATAATTTCTCTGGATGTAATCTGTGGTCGTAATCGTTTTCTTCCCAAAGTTGAAAATTAACAACAGTTTCATTTCTCACTTTACCTCCACAATCAATAAAATCTTTGGTTATTTTACCAACTTCTGTCACGTGAAAATGACTGGGAACCAAGTCTCCATTTGGTAATTGAAAAGCAATTGAATCTAACTCTTTTAAATGGTTTTTAATTTGTGATAATTTCATAATGTTTATTATTAACAACAGCTTCCTGTTGAGTTTTTATTTAAAAATTTGCTCAAAATGTTTTTTATACTTTGCCAATTTTCTTCGTGAATACAATAGCAAACACTTGTGCCATCTATAGTACCTTTTATGACTCCTATGTTTTTTAATTCTTTTAAATGCTGAGAAATTGTTGGTTGTGCCAAACCAATTTCTTTTACTAGATCTCCACAAACACAAGATTGGAGCTTAATTAAAAACTCTAAAATGGCTATTCTTGCAGGATGCCCTAGCACTTTTGCAATAGCTGCAATCTTATTTTGTTCTTCTGTAAAAATTTCTGACTTTGTTATTCCCATCTTAATTTATTTATTGCAATATTACGATTAATTAATTTATAAAAAAAATATTCCTCAAGAATTTAAAATAACCTTTCTATAACTCTTGTTTTCTTATATGCTTTTTGTGTATTAATATCAAAATCTACGACTCCTAAAACCAAATTTTCTTCAGTTACTACTTCTACCTTCCATTCTCCATCAATAACATTATTCTTAAAGGTAAATCCTCTAAAACCATTATCTCTACCTCCTACAATTTTATAACCTATATTGTCCATAACTTGCCATTCACTTGTTTGGTTATTGTACCATTTCCAACGATGATATATTTTTTTCTTTAAATCTGTTGGTGCAAAAATAGAAGTGAAAACATACACAGTTTCTCCATTTTTTAGTTGAAAATGTGTTTTATGATCTCGCCAAAACACATACCAATCATCTACTTCATAAGTAACTTTATAGTGTCCATTTTCTTTTACAATATTATAAGCTACTAAACCCTTATCAAGAGCCAAAGGAACAGGAGGAATCAACCTAAAAAAATAAGCTACATTAATTAATATATAAATTCCAAAAATCATTAACATTAACTTCCATTTAATAATTTCTGTTCTAGCTAAACGACTTGATTTGTAAACTAAAAAAATTAAAAACAATGTACAAAAAAGACTCAATCCTCCAGAAATTAGAAAGATAGTATTATTCATTTCACTTAATATTACTGGAATAATAAAGCTTAAAAAAGGTAATGTGGCAAAAAATGGTTGGTAATTTTTACATCAAGATTTGTTATATTCCCAAAGTTAATTTGAACAGGACA